>DAIDKV010000061.1 GCA_027449865.1 Planctomycetales bacterium | reverse complement strand
CGTCGAATAGGTTCTGAATGTTCACCATGATGGGGCGGCTCGCGGCTCCGATCGCGTCGGCGGTCAAGGGCGTCCGAGACCCTCGATCCTACCGAATCCGGACGCCGAACGCCCCATCACCCTGGAATCCGTCTTGAGCCTGGCTTTTTTACTTGAATCACGGTATCATTGATTGGACATCTTGAGGATGACACTGTGCGAAGAAACCGGGCGCTGGCATCATGCGGCTCCGGACCTGCGCAGGGCTTCGACGGTGCCGGTCCGGCGCCAGCCGCCTGGTCGGTGGCGATCACACGGCCGGTCGGCTCGACGGGCCCCAGGAGTCGCGGGAGTAGGCTGTGAAGTCCCCACGAGTCGGTTCGTGGTCCGGGACCCGGCAACGATCGGTTTTCCTTCGACAGGGGGTTGCCGGCAGTAATGGCGGGGCCGGTCTCTCGCACGCCATCAGACAAAAAGAACTCCGATGGATTCCTTGATCGCCGAGCGGCCCACGCCGGGGCGCGATAAGGCGTGTCTCCGGCGAATAGGGAATGACCTGACTGACACCCGAATTACAGGTCATCGCCGGGCCATCACGGCCCGGTCGCTCTCGCCCTCGCCGACGATGGCCCTGCGAAGATCGCAGGCTTGACGGCGGACAAAGTCGTCGGAAGGGGGCACCGATTCGGATTGCAGGCCAGGGTCGGCATCATCTTCAACGAACTTGAAGGAGCTGCCATGATCCAGTTGCAGTCAGCCCTGGGCCCGGCCGATCTGGACGACCTCGCGGGGCGCGATGCCCCGCTCTTCACGGACCTGGACGGGACGCTGATCGCCACCGACCTGCTCTGGGAATCGATCATCGCGATGGTCAAGGAACGTCCCTGGGCCTTCCTCCGCGCAGCGGGGTGGGCGCTGGCCGGCCGGGCGGCGCTGGAGGAGCGGATCAGTCGCGAGGCGAGGCTCGACCCCGGATCGCTGCCGTACCGGCCCGAGGTGCTGGACCTGATCCGGCGCCGCCGCGAGGCCGGCGGCGCCGTCTACCTCGTCACCTCCTCGCCGGTGCGATGGGCCGGCGCGATCTCCGAGCACCAGGGGATCTTCGACGGAGTCCTGTACCGAGGCGGCGATCGCGACCGCCGGGGGGCCGATCGGCTCCGCGCCATCGAGCGGACCTGCGCCGAGAAGGGCTGGAGCGAATTCGACTACGCGGGAGATTCGGCCGCGGACCTGCTCCCCTGGGGGGCCTCGACGGTCGCCTACGTCGTCGCGGCCGGCGAGGGGCTCGCCCGCCGGATCGATCGGCCCGGGCCCGGCCCGAAGGTCCGGACCCTCGGCGCGCCCGGCCGTCGCTGGCGCGACGTCGCGAAGTCGCTCCGGCCCCACCAGTTCGCCAAGAACCTGCTGATCTTCGTCCCGCTCATCACCGCCCTCCGGGTCCTCGATCCCCGGGCCCTGGTCGCCGCCCTGCTGGCCTTCGCCGCGTTCAGCCTCTGCGCCTCGGCAACCTACCTGATCAATGACCTGGCCGACCTGGCCGCCGACCGCCAGCACGCCGAGAAGCGAAACCGGCCCTTCGCCTCGGGCCGGCTGCCCCTCTCCTGGGGGCCGCCGATGGTGGTCGTCCTGCTCCTCACCTCCTTCGGGATTGCCGCCCTGGCGCTCCCCCTCGTCTTCCCGGCGATCCTGGCGCTCTACATCGCCCTGACGATTGCCTACTCCCTCTCGCTGAAGAGGCGCCTGATGGTCGACGTCCTGATCCTGGCCAGCCTCTACTCGCTCCGCCTCTTCGCCGGAGGGGTCGCGACCGGGATCGTCGTCTCGGAGTGGCTCATCGTCTTCTCGATGTTCTTCTTCCTCTCGCTCGCCTTCGCCAAGCGCTACGTCGAGCTGGACAGGAGCATCCAGGCGGGCCGGCACGAGCGGCTCAACGGGCGGGGCTACCAGCCCGACGACATCGAGCCGGTCAAGTCCATGGGGACGATCAGCGGCTACCTCTCGGCGCTGGTACTGGCCCTCTACGTCCGCAGCGACGAGGTCCGCCTGCTGTACCCCCACCACGAGTTCCTCTGGCTGATCGACCTGGGGCTGATCTACTGGATCAGCCGCGTCTGGTTCCTGGCCGTGCGCCGACAGCTCTCGGGCGACCCCGTCGTCTTCGCGCTCCGCGACCCCCACAGCCTCGCCCTGAGCCTCATCTCGGCGGTCGTGCTGGTGGCCGCGTCGTGGTCCTCGTAGCCGGGCTGGCCTCGGCCCGATCGGCGAGCTTGATGGGATCGCAAGCCGGACTCCAGGCTGGAGGATCCGCCGCCTCCGACCCCGGCCGTCCCCCAGGAAACCGAAATCCACCCACCATCGAATTTCGCTCCATTCACAACGAATCGAGAAATGATACCGATGACACCCGAACGCCGCTCCCTCGTCGCTGTCGTCGCGCTGGCGCTGGCCGTCCGGACCGCCTGGTCGCTCGCCGTACCGGTCTCGCCGGTCTCCGATAGCGGGGTCTACGACGTGCTGGCACGCCACATCTGCTCGGGCATCGGATATGCCTTTGAGCCCGGCGAGCCGACGGCCTACTGGCCCGTCGGCACCTCGGCGGTCTATGCGGCCCTGTACTGGATCTTCGGGGTCCATTACGCGCCGATCGTCGTGCTAAATGTCCTGCTCGGGGGCCTGACCGTCGCCCTGGTGATGGCCCTGGCCCAGCGATGGTATGGGCTCCGGCCCGCCCTCTTCGCCGGCCTGGCCCTGGCGCTCTGGCCCGGTCAGGTCATGTTCAGCACGATCCTTGCCAGCGAGCTGCTGTTCAACGCGGGGTGGGTCGCGGCCCTGTATGTCTCCGGCCGGAAGGACTGGGGGGCAGTCCCTCGGTTGACGGGCGTGGCGGCCCTGCTGGCCGGGGCCAGCCTGGTCCGGCCGACCGCGCTGCCGATGGCCTGGATCTTCGCCTGGATCGAGGCGGTCGGACCCGGCGAGGGAGAGGTCCCCGCGTCGCGGCGAATCCTGCGCGCCGGGGTCGGGGCCGCCGTCGCGACCGCGATGATGATCTTGCTCCTCTCGCCCTGGCTCGATCGGAATCGCCGGCTGCTCGGCGGGGCGGTCCTGTCGACCAACGGCGGCTCCAACCTCTGGATGGGCAACAACCCCAACTCGACCGGGGGCTACATGCCCCTTCCCTCGTCGATCCCCCCTTCGAACAACGTCGAGTACGATCGGGCCCTCGGGCGGGAAGCCATCGCCTTCATGAAGGCCCACCCCGGCCATGCTCTCGCCCTCGCCGGCCGCAAGATTTACATCACCCACGACCGCGAGACCCACGGGGTCACCTGGAACGCTCCCGGCCTGACCGAGCGATTCGGGGCCGGATGTCTGCTCCCCCTGAAGGCGGCCTCCACGGCATACTGGTGGGCGATGCTGGCGCTGGGCCTCCTCGGCGCCCGGGAGGCTCGTCGCCGCGCCGGCCCCTGGCGATGGATCGGCGAGCCCTCGCTGGTCCTCTGGGGCTACTTCTTTGCCGTCCACGCGATCATCGTCGGCGGCGATCGCTATCACTACCCCAGCGTCCCCGCGATCGCCGCGCTTGCCGGGCTCGCGCTGGCCACCCTGAGGCCAGCCGAACCCCTTGCCCTGGCGGGGGCAAGTTCTTCGGAGGGGCCGCATCAGGACGATTCGACCCCGCAGGCTCCTGGAATCGATCTTCACCAGCCGCTCAGCCCGCAAGATCCCGCCGGGGCCGGATCAGCCCAAGGGGCAACCATCCGATCGTGACGGCCAGACACGAGAGGCCGAGCCAGTCTCCCCATTTTGAATACCAGGTCGTCCGGTCGTCGAGGGGCACATCCACCGTCAACTCCTGCTCGACGTCCTTCGGGAGCCGGGCGACGATTTCGCCGTTGCCGTCGACCAGGCCCGAGAAGCCGGTATTCACCGCGCGGGCCATCGGGACCCGGTGCTCGATCGCCCGGAAGACGCCGATGGCGAGATGGGCGTCCAGTTCGGAGGAGCCGGGATACCAGCCGTCGTTCGAGAGGGTGACCATCAGGTCAGGCGGCTCGCCGTCGCGGAAGAACCGGCCGACGACCCGGGAGATGGTGTCCTCGAAGCAGATCAGGGGAGCAACCCGGTACGGCCCGACCTGAAACGTCCGGGGCTCGTCGCCGCGGTCGAGGTTGGGGATCTTGTCGCGGTAGGGCGTCAGAGCCGCGAGGATCGGCAGGACGTCGATGAACGGGATGAACTCGCCGAACGGGACGAGGTGCATCTTGTGGTAGAACTCGTAAGCCGGCGACGAAGGGCGAAAGTACAGGACCGTATTGAATTTATGGATTCGGTCCAGGCGATGCTCCCAGACGCCGCAGCCGACCAGCATCGACACGCCGTAATCGTCGGCCATCGCATGGAGGTCGCGGACGACCGCCTCCGCCTTCTGGAGCCAGGCGTCGAGCGTCATCTTGCCGTCGCTTGACTCCTTGACCTGCTCGGCAAGGGCAGTGCGATCCATCTTTGCACCCGTCAGGACGAACGGCGAGAACGGATACGAGGTCTCGGGCCAGACGACAAGATCCGGGCGGGGTTCGTGCTTCATCGCGGCCTGGATCAGGGCATGGAACCGGGCCTGGACCTGGAACGGGTCGCGGCGGAACTTGTCCTTCTGCTTCAGGACCGATTGCAGGAGCGCCACGCGGGGGCCGGGGCGGAAGTTGGCCGTCCGGATGCGATAGGTGCCGTAGCCAAGCGTGCCTCCGACGAGGATCGTGACCGCCCAGAGCCGGGCCATGTGGCCGGGGGTCATCCGGCGCCGGGGACCAGGGGCGGGGCGCCAGATCGGGGTCGTTACCAGGTCGACCAGCCAGGCGTTGACGGTCGCGATCAGGAAGCTGACGCCCAGCGAGCCGGCGACGTCGGAAATCTGGATGACGTAAAGATATCGGTACTGGCTGTGCGCGGCATAGTACCAGGGAAAGCCAGTGAGGAAGTAGGCGCGGAGATACTCGACGGTCACCCAGGCAATCGGCGCGGCGATCATCAGCGGGGCACCCAGCCGCCGTCGGGCCCATCGGGTGATCGCGAGGAAGAACGGCCACCAGAGCGAGAAGACCGCCGCAAGGACGACCCATCCAATCCAGGCGCCCGGCCCGATCAGTCGGAGCCAGGGGACGGCGAGGAGCCAGAAGACCAGTCCGCCGGCCCAGGCGGCGAGGTAGGTCCGGCCGGTCGCGCCTCGAACGGTCGCCAGCCAGAACAGCGGCGCCAGCGCGACCCAGGCGAGCCATCCCCATTCCATCGGCGGGAACGTGGTCCAGCACAACAGGCCCGAGGCGACGCCAGCGGCCAGGCGATGGCGGAGCCATCCGGCGCCCGGGTCGGTCTCTTCGGTTCGGGTCCTGGGCTCGGGGGCGGCCATCGTGGACATCAGACGAATCCTCGCGGGCTCGGCGGCGGATCGGGCGTCCGACGGCCGGCGCCCGCCCCTGCCCTGCGTGGGGATTCGGCCGACCGGGGCCCGGTATTGGGTCGGAGCGGCCGGGATCGACAATCCGGCCGAAAGGTACACCTTAGCGGAATTACGCCCGGGAGGTCAGGAATTCGACCGCCTCGCCCGGCTGAAAATCGCGATCGCCGGCCGGGAAGACGGCGAAGCCGTCGGCAAGGGCGGCGGTCCGAAGATCAGCCGAGCCCGCCCAGTCGAGCGTTTCGACCTCGATCGGCTTGCCGGCCGAGCCGACGACGACCCGCGCCGGGAAGTACGTCGGCCGGTCGCCCCGGTGGCGGAATGGGCGCGAAAGCCGGGCTGGGAGGACGGCGGGCAAGGTCCCCGGACGGTCCGCCAGGATCGCGAGCGCCGGTCGAACCAGCAGCAGGTAGCCGACCAGCCCGCTGACCGGGTTTCCCGGCAGGCCGAAGACGATCGGACCAGGGCCGTCGTTACGTTCGGGGCCAGTCCCGAACCAGATCGGCTTGCCCGGCTTGAGCCGGACCTTGTGGAAGACGCACCGGACGCCCAGCGATTCGAGCGTCTCGGGGACCAGGTCGCGACGTCCGGCCGAGACCCCGCCCGTGATGAGCAGGACGTCGGCCCGGAGCCCCTGTTCGAGCGTCGCCCGGAGCGCCTCGGGCTCGTCGGGGGCGATGGGCAAGGCTTCGACCTCGGCGGCGTCCTCGGCCGAGAGGGCGCGGAGCATCGGTGCGTTCGAGTTTCGGATCTGGCCGGGACCGGGGAAGCGATCGACCTCGACCAGTTCGTCGCCCGTCGAGACAACGGCGACCCTCGGTCGGATGACCCTCGGCCGATCGCACCCGACCGAGGCCAGCACGCCAAGGTGTGCCGGCCTCAGGATCGTCCCCCGCCCGACGACAACATCCCCGGCGCGCATCTCGCGGGCTCGGCGGAGAATGTTCTGGCCGGGTCGGATCGTGGGCTCGTCGATCCGGACGCGATCCCCTTCGGCGATGGTTCGCTCGTGCATCACGACGGCGTCGCAATCGGGCGGGATCGGGGCGCCGGTCATCACGACGGCCGCCTCGCCCGGATTGAGCGAGCGAGAGGGCACCTGTCCGGCGAGGATCGTCTCGCCGACAAAGAGCCATCGCTCGGGCCCGTCGAGATCCCCCGCTCGGACGGCGTAGCCATCGACGAGGGACTTGTCGAACGGGGGCAGGTCGATGTCGGCGGCGACGTCCTGGCCGAGGACGCATCCCACCGCCTCGGCGAGCGAGACGGCCCGCGCTGGCAGCGGCCGGGCCACGTCGAGCACCGCGCGAAGGGCCTCGTCGATGGTGATCATCCGCGGTCGAGCTCAAGGAAGTTCCTGAGAAGCCCGATTCCCTCGTGCGTGAGGAAACTCTCAGGGTGGAACTGCACGCCCTCGATCGGGAACCGACGATGACGAACGCCCATGATCTCGCCCTGGTCGGTCCAGGAAACGACCTCGAGGTCCTCGGGCAGAGTGCCCGGCTGGATGACCAGGCTGTGATAGCGGGTCGCCTCGAACGGGTTCGGCAGGCCCCGATAGACGCCCTGATTGTCGTGGCTGATCCACGAGGTCTTGCCGTGCATGATCCGTTCGGCCCGGACGACCTTCGCGCCCAGGGTCTCGCCGATGCACTGGTGGCCCAGACAGACGCCCAGCAGCGGGATCCGGGGCCCGAACCGCTCGACGACCTCCTTGGAAATCCCCGCCTCGCGCGGCGTGCAGGGACCGGGCGAGATGATCAGCCGGCTCGGATTCAGAGCCTCGATCTCGTCGAGCGTGATCCGGTCGTTGCGCACGACCTTCAGCTCGATCTCCGGATCGATCTCCCCCAGCCGCTGGACCAGGTTGTACGTGAATGAGTCGTAATTATCGATCAGGAGGATCATACGCTTTGTCGATGGTGCAAGATCCATGATCCGTGGTCAGGCGACCCCGGCCGACCGGGCTCAGGGTTGTTGCGCCAGCAGGTCGCGGAAGGTCGGAACGGTCATGGTACATCCAATGGCCGAGGACGGATTGAGATCCCGGGGCTATCTCCCCCATCGATCGTATCAGCTTGGCCCCAGAATCGGAAGCCGGCCCACATCCTATCGATGGCCCTGCTCTGGCCTCTCGTTCAAACCCTTCGCCAGGGAGGCCGCGAGGTCTCGTTCCGGACCCGCGGGCCGGGTCGAGTATCGGGCGAGCCAGGTCCGGAGCCTCGGAATCGTCAGATAGGGTTGAAGATACGGTCGAAGTTGAGGCGGGAGAACAGGCTGGGAATTCGCATGGGTCTGGATCTGCTCAACGATCCACGAGGCCGCCTCGCGGTCGCCGTCCTGAATCGCTGCCTCCAGGAAGACCAACCATTCGTGCGTATCGCCTGGTGCGAGCTTCTCGCGGCGAACGGCCTTCAACAGCCGGACCAGTTCGTCGTGATGCCCGAGCTGACGGGCCAGCTCGGCCTGCTGGAAGTGCCGGGCCCAGGCCATCCAGGGCTCGCGCCCGACGAGCCGCTCCGGCGCCTCTCCGACGGGTCCCGACCCGCGGATCAGGCCAATCCGACTGTATCGAGCCAACGGGCGCAGCGACCGCATCAAGGGAGGTAATCCAGGGACCGGATCGGGCAGCTCGTCAACGTGGTCGGGATCGACGACGCGGAGCGTCGACTCAGGAGACGCCAGCGACATCAGGAGAACCCCGGGAGGATCCTGCAAGAGCCCAGACACCAGCGACTTATCATAACAATTTATTATGTATGACTCATACAACTCCCGGCTCTCGTCGCGACGGCCCTCCGAGAGCGATTCCATCAAATCCACGGAGGGCGCATTCAGAAAAAGGCCCAGCAGCGGCGATTCGTTCGCGGTGTATCTCAGATTCAGGGCGCCGTTGATATCGTGGGCCCATTCGGCGTCCTGAGTCCAGTCGCCGGGTCTGGCCCTCGCGACCACGACCACGGTGCCGGGCTCGATCTCAGGCGCCCGCCACGCCAGTTGCCAGATCAGCGAGCGCTCGGCGTCCCACCATCGCTTGTAAGTCGCGCCATGGCCCAGGTTCGAGAGCGTCGAAAGGCCAACCAGCAAGGTGACCAGGGCCGCCGTTCCCCGTCGGCCGAGGAAAGTCCCCGAGAGCCCCAGGACCAGGAAGACCGCCGCAACCCCGGTCAGATAGGTGAATCGATTGTTCTCTCCCTCAAGATGACCAAGTTTCCGGGTCAAGATCTGAAACGCAGCGATCGCCGGCAACGCGGCAGCGCCTACCAGGAGGAATCCCCTCGCCCACGAACTGGTGCGCTCGTCGGCCCATCGCCGAAGCCGGGAATACGCCAGCGCGGCCGCAATCGTGGCGGCGACGACTCCCCCCAGAACGACCTTGTCACGCTCATCGACACCCCGCCACGCCTGCACCGGCCAGGCATAGACAACGCTGTCGAGAATCAGTTTGAACATGTCGGCGGGAATTTTCATGGCCATCTGGCCCCAGGAAAGTGAGAGCCAATCCCGAAGCACGACCGAAACATCGACGTCCGACCTCGTCGCCCTGACGAAAACGCCGCGCCAGACGATGAACCCAAGGACCGTCACCACATAAGGTACCATCCATTTTACGGCAAACCGCACCGCGCCCCAGGCCGACGGCGAGACCGAAGCCGCCACCACAAGGAACAGGGTCGCTCGGATCATCTCCCAGGCCACCATGCCGTCGAAGACCAGCAGGTACATCACCTGCAAGATCAGAGCGGCCCCCAGCGCAATCGGTCTCCTGATGCCCGGCGGACCCGACGACGAAAATCTCAGACTCGCCAGTATCGAAAGCAAACAGAGCAAAATCCCGACATGGTAATTCTGATACGTCAGCGGTATCGATTGCTGTGTGAATCCGGGATAGACCAGGAAAAGAGCCGCAGCCGCAAAAGCCGGCGTCGGACAACCAGGCCAGACCACACGGACGATTCGCCAGAGAGTCAAGGCGCCAAAAAATCGCGACGCCAACGCCAGGCCATGCGCCAGATGATGGTCCATCCCCACGAATCGGTTCAGGAAGTCGAACAACCAGGCCGACCCCGGCCGATACGCATAATTCTCGAGCAGGTTGGTGGGCAGCCGCCCCGACCCAATCCACAAAATTCGCCAATCATCCCAGTAGTATCCAAGCCCCGGAAGGAGGACACCGTAAGAAAGGACCGCAAGCCCGAAAAGAATCGTCGCATCGAGCGGCCACCCCGAAAACCGGCGACAGACCGCAAACTTCGTTTCGGAAAGGGCTTTCGCAGGTGCCGCTTGCATCTCTGGTGGACCTTCCTTCAGGCTCGTCGTCGATCAGACGCACCTGCAAAAAGACAATTGTTGGCTTAAAACTCCATTGCGATTACCACAAAAAATCTACACATGCACAGTAAGCTTACGGATAAGCCAGGGACGGATCATTCGGAAAGGCCAGTTTATCACGGCTTCAACTGGGCGAACAACCGCCCGGCGCCATAAGCGGCGATGGGGCTTTCCTGGGTTCAGCCGACAAGGCGGCGGGCCGCCCTGACGAGGGCCCGCCGCTTCGCCAGTCGAAATCAATACCGGAAGATCAACTGCATGTTCAGCCTTCTGTTCATCAGCATTGTGCGACTGGTCGACTGATATTCCCAGGCGATCCCAAAAATGACGTGCGAATGGAAATGGTAGTTAAACCCAACGGCGTTGGTCACATGGTTCAGGCCCATCACGTTGCTGGCACCCAGATTGAGCCGACCGCGATCTAACGTACCGGGCGCGGAATCCCTGGCCTCGTCTGCTCCGTGAACGCCGAGGGACGGTCTTTCCGTGCCAGTCCGATGTCGCCGCGCCGCGCACGCCGCTGGCGGACAATCCTCCTGTTGTCCGCCAAACAGTCAGACCTTCGCACGTACGGCGACGGGCATTCCATCGAGACAGACGGCCGGAATCGGAGCGTCGGCCTGGCGACTCGACAGCGATTCGAATCGGCACCGCCGATGGCCGTTGAGAGGGGGAACAGCGCCTGTGTTGCCCGCCCGGGTTTTGACCGTCGATTCTCAGCGGAAAAACCTCGGCGTTCAACAAGGTTTCGACGAGTCGTTCGGACATACCGGGCATCAGTACCTCTCTCCGGAGCCAGTCTCCGTTTCCCAGTCGGTCCCAGAAGAAAACGGCGTTGCCCGGTTGGGGGCGGGCGGCGGTGTCGGTTCCCGGGCGGATCGGTTAGAATGATCATAGGCCGCTCAAAGCCTGGGAGGGGTGGCCGGATCGAGGAATCATCCGAGATGAAGATCGTGGTCCTGGATGGGCGGCCGATGGGCGTCGGGCGAGCGCCCTGGGCCGGTCTGGAACGATTCGGCGAGGTCGAGGTCTACGACCACACGCCGCGCGATCAGGTCGCCGCCCGCGCAGCGGGTGCGACGGTTCTGATCACAAACAAGGCCCCAATCCGTGCCGATGTCCTGGGCGTCCTGCCGGCGGTTCGGTTCATCGCCCTGACCGCGACCGGCTACGACTGCGTCGACGTCGAGGCAGCCAGGCGCCTGGGAATCCTGGTCGCAAACGTGCCGGAGTACGGCACCGAGTCGGTCGCTCAGTTTGTTTTCGCCCTGCTCCTGGAACTGTGCCACCACGTCGCGACACACGACGCCGCCGTGCACGCCGGCGAGTGGTCGTCGCAGCCCGATTTTTCAATTCGGAAGACAAGGCTGGTCGAGCTGGCGGGGAAGACGATGGGAATCGTCGGCTACGGGCGGATCGGCCGGCGGGTTGGCGAGCTGGCCCTCGCCTTTGGGATGAAGGTGATCGCGCACGCTTCTCGCCCCTGGACCACGGGCGATCGGCCTGCCCGGTGGTGCGAGCTGGACGAACTCTTTTCGGTCGCCGATGTTGTGAGCCTGCACTGCCCGATGGGTCCGAAGACCGCCGGACTGGTCGACCGCCACCGACTGGCGCGGATGAAGCCCTCGGCGTTCCTGATCAACACGGCAAGAGGAGCGCTGGTCGTCGAGTCGGACCTGGCCGAGGCGCTCGCCCATGGTCGATTGGCGGGTGCCGCGGTCGACGTGACCTCGACCGAGCCGGTCCGGCCGGAGAACCCACTGCTTTCGGCGCCGAACTGTGTGATCACGCCGCACATCGCCTGGGCGACCGACGAGGCCCGCCGTCGGTTGATGGAGGCGACCATCGCGAATGTCGAGGCGTTTGTCGAGGGGCGGCCGGTGAACGTGGTGAATTGAGGAAGAAAAGATGCAACCCCGAAAAACACGAAGAACACGAAAGAAGAAGAGAACCCCGGAATTCCGGTAATTCTTCTTTCGTGTCCTTCGTGTTTTTCGTGGTCAAATGTCTTCCGAGCTTTCCGCGGTCAGTCGGCCTCGCGGACCAGGGTGGCGGTCTGGAACCGGCTGGGAATCTTCGTGGCGTGGGGGTCGTTGTCGAAGGTAATGAGCAGCTTCGCGGCGATTCGGTTGCCGGTCTTCTCGACGCTGAGGACGGTCAGGCCCTCGGCCTTCATCGCGACCTCGAAAACACCGACCTTTCGGGCGTGGATCGGCTCTTCATCGGCGACGAACCAGAGGGTGTTGCCGTGGAAGGCGTTGTTGTCGTCCTCACTGGCCGTGACGATCAGAGAGCCGCCGAGGACCGGGTCGTACTCCAGGGCGGTCAGCTCGCAGGTGACGCCCTCTCGCTTGCCGGCGTCGAAGGAGAAGGCCGGCTTGAGGTCCAACTCGGAGCCGGGGGCCGCGGAGGTGACCTCGGCGGCGAAGACGCGGACCTTGTCGTGCGGGGCGCGAAGGCCGATCAGAAGCTCGCGACGAGCACGGCCGTCAACGGTCCTGGAGTCGCGGAGAGCCAGTCCCTCAATCTTCCGTTTGGCGATCGCCTTGTCGTCCAGGCCGTCGGCCTTGAGCGCCGCGACGAGCGAACGGGCGATGTCCCACCGGACGATCGAGGCGTCGTCGATGGCGGGCTGGTCGCTCTCGGCGAGACGGAAGCGAATCAGGACGCTCTTGCTGGCACGCTCCTCGTCGCTCTTGCCGACGTGGGCGCCGATCAGGTAATAGTTCCCCTCGCCGTCGCGGGCCATGCCTTCCCACTTCGGTCCGCCGAGCTTCGATGCGGCCGGGAAGTGGGGCGAGGTGATCGGGGCGCCGAGGATGCGGCCGGTGGCCGACTCGACCACGTAAAGGGCCGGGTGTTTGTCGTGAGCGACCAGGAGGCGATGGCCATCGCCGATAGGCTGGACGCCCGAGGCCTCGAGCAGAAGATCGAACTGGCCCGAAGCGTCGAGCATCGGAGCGGGGAGCGAGGCGGCCTCAAGCCGGAGGTCGTCGGCCCTGACGCTGGTGGCGGCCGGAGCAGCGATCGCGGCGGCAAGGGCCGCGAGGCGGAACAGAAGGGTCGAGCGAGCGGACATGGCGAGAGCTTCCTGGGGTCGAGTCGGGGTCACTTGACGTCGAAATTGTGTTCGGAGTGCTCGGCGTCGACGTCGGCGGTGAGGCCGGAGCCGGCCGGGCTGGCGAGCTTCTTGGCGATGGCGTCGCGCGGGCTCTTGATCCCGGTGTCCTGGAGCGTGACGCGGTGATGGCCGGCGACAACGCCGTCACCCTCTTTCTCGGTGGTGAGGGCGTAGGTGCCATCCGATTTCAGCGTGGCGAAGGCGGGCCGGCCGAAGCCGTCGTCGGGGGTGAAACGGATGCGTCCCCTGGCGAGTGGCTGGCCCTTGTAGGTCACCTTCCCCTTGACCGGGACCAGGGTGGCCGGGGCCCCAGTACCTCCCATGGCTCCGCAGCCGACAAGGGCGGCGGCCGTCAGGGCGGCGAACAAGCTTTGAAGTGTGGTTCGCGGTTGAATGCGCATAAAAGGCGACTCCTGGCGCGAGGACGGGCCGCCCGTCCGGGGTGGGAACCGGGCGGGCGGCGTTATCGTGGCTTCGCGTTGGTTTGGGCGCAGGTTCTCGGGCCGATCAATAGGCGTCGGAGCTGACAACCTCGCCGCCGGCGATGGTGCCGAGGGCGTACCAGGTGATCGGGCTGACCGAGTTCTTGATGAAGTGGACCGAGCCGTCCACGAAAACGGCGTTGACGCCGCCGGCGTGCTGGCTGCTGGCGTTGAGCGCCATGTAGGTCGGGCCGCCGTCGTTCTCGTCGACCGAGTCCCAGTCCATGGGGACCATCCGGCCGGCGAGCGGCGAGCCGGTGTACCGGCTGAGGGCCAGCGGGTCACCATTCGGCGTGATCGCGGTGGTGAAGCCCGAGTAGTAAACGCCGCCGTCGAAAGCCCGGGTGTGGCCGATCGGCCCGCCCGCCTTGATCTTCGAGCTCGGCGTGCTGCAAGAGGCGATCTGCGCCAGGAGGGCCTGAACCGAGGCCGGGCCAGGGGCGGGAATGTTCGTCGGGGACCAGCCGGAGGGCCCCTGCGGCGTGTTGTAGCAGCTCCGCATCTGGGCGTGGCCGATGAGGCCCTCGGAGGCCGCGATCGTGTTGCTCGTTCCGTCGGTGACCATCGCAATCCGTCGCGTGTAATTGGGGCCGAACATCGATCGGTTCATCGGGCCGATCGGGTTGCTGCTCCCGTTCCAGTTGACCGACCAGACGTACCAGTCGCCGTTGCAGGTCCCGTAGCTGGTCGTCGAGGAGAACGTGCCGCCGAGCGAGTTGTCATTGATGTGCGAACCGGGGTCACTCGGGCAGAACATGAACGCCAGCGGCGTCATCGAAACCGTGGTGTTTGGCGGATCGTCGTAGGCCCAGTTGGCGAAGTTGATCGAGTTGAACAGCGCCCCCTGCTCCACGAACGGGTAGGAGCGGGCGATCGGGCTCCAGGTCGAGGCGTAGATGAAGCTGCCTGGCGAGCCGCCGGGCATCGGGGTCAGGAATGACGCCGGGGGAAAGCTGCCGTTGGCGCTGTCGTAGTTCATGAACGCCAGGCCGAGCTGCTTCAAATTGTTCGTGCACTGGGCGCGGCGGGCGGCCTCGCGTGCGGCCTGGACGGCGGGCAGGAGCAGGGCGATCAGCACGGCGATGATCGCGATCACCACCAGTAGCTCGATGAGCGTGAAGCCGGCACGGCGCCGGGACCGGCTAACGAGACCGAGTCGCATGAAAAAACCTCGTGATGTCCGATTGGAGAGACAGCGACGATCACATGATCGTCCAGGTCATTTATATTAGAACCCTGGCCCGGTGGTTGTGGTGAAGGTTGCGCGAATATTTGGGAAAGGTGTGGTGATCGCCGCGTACAGAAAGGGTTTTCGAGTCGTCCGCGGCGATCCGGGGTTTTGCGGTACGGGCTGGCTCAATAGGAGTCGGAGCTGATGACCTCGCCGCCGGCGATGGTGCCAAGTCCGCGCCAGGTGAGCGGGCTCACGGAGTTTTTGATGAAGTGGACCGAGCCATCGACGAAGACGGCGTTGACGCCACCGGGATGGAAGCTGCTGGCGGCCAGAGACATGTAGGTCGGTCCGCCATCGTTCTCGTCGACCGAGTCCCAGTCCATGGCGACGTTCTCTCCGGCGTCGGAGCGGCCGGTGGCCCGGCTCACGGTCGAGACATTCATGTTGGGCGGCAGGGCCGTTGTCATCCCCGAATAGTAGACACCACCGTTGTTCCACCGGGTGTGGCCGATCGGCCCGCCGGCCTTCACCTTGCCCGTCGCGGAACTGCAGGACGAGATCAGGTAGGCCAGCGCCGCGGCCGAGTTGGGTCCGGGAGCGGGGATGTTCGTGGGGCTCCAGGTTCCGGTGGTCGGGTCAGAGACCGTCGAACCGGGGCTCAGGCAGCTCCGCATCTGCGGGTGGCCGATGTAGCCCTCGGCGGCGGCAACGGTGTTGCTCGTTCCGTCGGTGACCATCGCCAGTTTACGCGAGAAGTTCGGGCCGAACATCGATCGGTTCATCGGGCCAATCGGGTTGCTGCTCCCGTTCCAGTTGACCGACCAGACGTACCAGTCGCCGTCGCAGGTTCCGTAGCTGGTCGTGGCGTCGCCGGTGCCGCCCATCGAGGCATCGTCGAAGCGGTCGCCAGGGTCGCTCGGGCAGACGAGGAACGAGATCGAGGTGTACTCGACCGTGGTGTTCGGCGGCTTGCTACAGTTCCAGCTCCAGTTGATCGAGTTGTACAGCGGCGACTGCTCCATGTAGGCCATCGCCCGGGCCAGCGCGCTCCACGACGAATTCATGTACCAGGCCCCCGTCGAGCCGCCAGGCATCGGCAGCAGGACCGACGTCATCGGGTACGACCCATTGGAGCTCTCGTAGTTGGCGAAGGCCAGGCCAAGCTGCTTCAGGTTGTTCGTGCACTGAGCGCGGCGGGCCGCCTCGCGCGCGGCCTGGACGGCGGGCAAGAGCAGGGCAATCAGCACGGCGATGATCGCAATCACCACCAGAAGCTCGATCAACGTGAAGCCGGCGCGGTCGCGACGCCGGGGGGCGGCCATCAGTGTCATGGAGGATTCCCTCGATCCGTTCGTGTTCGGCAGAGCGCTATTCGTTAATCACGCAATCGTAGTCGGCGTATGTTATCGCCTCAGAAATCTTTCGTGGTGAAGGGATTGCGTATGTAATAAGAAGATATTGCGAGGAAACTGGATGTCTGGGTCTGGCTAATGGATTTCGAGGGGAAATTCGGAGTGTTCGGCGTCGACATCGGCCGAAAGTCCCGAGGCGGCCGGGCTGGCAAGCTTCGTGGCGAGAGCGTCGCGCGGGCTCTTGATGCCGGTCTCGGTGATGGTGATCCTGTGGTGGCCGGGGACGGCGCCGTCGCCGGGTTTGTAGGTGCCGAGCGTGAAGGTGCCGTCGGACTGGATCGGGCCGGTGGCGGGTCGGCCGTAGTCGTCGGGCTCGAAGGTGACGGTTCCCTTCGAGACCGGCTGACCTTTGTACGTGACCTTCCCCTTCACGGGGACCAGCTCGGTTCGAACATCGGCACCGCTGCTCACCCGGGAATGGCATCCGAGCGGGGCCAGCGTGAGGAGCACGAACAGCGCGGTCGTGGAGAGGGCTCTCGGGGCGGTGAGCATGGTGAGGCTCCTGTGGTGGGACGGCGCCGAACGAGGGAATGCGGTCCCCGTCAGGCGAGGTCGCCTGAACATTCGCGATCGATCGCGATCGCGCCGCTGCCTTTCAAGCGACGATCCTACAGGGGCCCTGCGCAGGAATTGGTGAAGCGGTAGTGAAGATTACGTGAAAGAGTGGTCCTGAATTCGGAGGGTGGGTTTCAGGGAGTGGTGGCAAAAGCGGCGACCTGGGCGGGGTCGAGTTGGTCGATGAGTCGAGAGGAGGAGATACGGAGGTCGATCCGGACCTCCCACCGGCCTTGTTCGTCGGCGCGGATGTGCCAGTGTGGGAGGATGGCGGAGGACTGGTAGACGCTTTCGATGCCGCCCTCGCTCCGGCTGACGGTCTGGATCGGGAAGCACCAGAGGCCGGCCGCCTGCGACCAGCCCAGCGCCACGACCAGGTCAAGCCACTCGTCCGTAAGGGAAAGACCGGTGGTATGGGGACGATCGATCCTCGTGTCGAGGGTGCCCAGGCGGTCGCCGGAGGGGTCGGAATAATAGCGGTCGGGGGCGTGGCCGGCCATCGCGGCGAGGTTGATCTCGACGGCGAAGTGCAGGCAGTCGTTGGGGGGGAGGTCTTCCAGCTCGTAGGTGACGGAGAGGGTCGGCGAGCCAGCGGCGGCCTCGATCGTCTTGCGGATCCGGATCGCGTGCGCGCCGGCGAGGCCGGGACGTTCCAGAATGGCGGCGACTCGCCCCGCCTCGCGCCGGATTCGGGCGAGATAGGCTCCGCCGACGAAGTCGCCCTGCTCGATCGATCGGCCAGCGATCAGGTCGTCCGGCGTGGCGTCGACCGGGTAAAAGTGATCGACCATCGCCTTGCGGGGGTGATCGTCGTAGACGAGGAGGTTTTCCAGCCCGCTCTGCTTCATGGCGACGGAGCCCGAGCCGTCCGAACCCCATTGATCGCCGATCTCGGCGCTGGGGCCGTTGCCCTCGGGCGATCGGGCGGCGGCGTCTCGAATGGCGGCGTGGTAGGGCTCGGGGCGACGGTCGAGGGTCGCCAGGAGGTTGGTCAAGGCACCTCGGGCGTCGAGCTCGTAGAGGTGCCCACCCTGCGCCGGACGGACCAGAGCCATGAAATGCTCGTTCTCGATCCGGATTTCCTGGCGGGCGTCGAGGTTCCAGTCGGCGGCCTCGATCAGGACGCGGGGGCCGGATTTCGCCTCGGCCTCGTCGAGTGCGTTCTCGGCCGCGATCAGGCTCCGGTAGATCGCGTTCCGAAGGTGCGGCAAATAGAGCCCGCCGAACGAGCCGTGCCAGTAAGGGCAATTGCACTGGCCCCTGTGCAGTTCCTGGCGTGCGGCTTCAAGGTAGTCGGGATCGGCGGTGCCCGCATCCTCCGCGGCGGCGAGGCGGCGTGAGACAGCGAGCATCCGCGTATACATTTCATCGCATTCGGCGTACTTTGCCTTGAAGTTTCGCCAGGAGCCACCGGGGCGGAAGAAGCGGGCGACCTCTCCGCCGTCGTCGATCGACTCGACCCTGCGCGAGGCGCGTCGGTAGGCGGCCTCGGCCTCGGGGGCGAGGGCCCACTCGGTCATCTCGCGGTAGGAGCCGTCAGGCAGGTAGACCTTGCCGCTGGGAAGCGTGGCGTCGACGGCGCGGGCCATCGTGGTGGCTTCGAGCCAGTCTCGGTTGCCGAGGAGCATCTCGCAGAAACGATGCAGCCAGCCTCGAGTGTAGACATGGTCGAAGGTCTCGGGCCAGGAGCCGAACTTCTCGCCGTCGTCGGCAAAGACGACCGTGGCGCCGGGGCGATGGTCGGCCAGCCTCCTCAGAAACTCATAGGTCTGGTGCGGCTCACGAAACGGGATGTTGTATCGGAGCGGCTCGGAAATGGGGAAGACCTTCAAAAGCCGGCCATCGTCCTCGGTAAGATAATAA
Organism: Planctomycetales bacterium; assembly: GCA_027449865.1. Lineage (GTDB taxonomy): Bacteria > Planctomycetota > Planctomycetia > Isosphaerales > Isosphaeraceae > JAKAUH01. The sequence goes on along the minus strand of DAIDKV010000061.1, from coordinate 54,471 downwards.
CCGATGGCGTCGTCGGCCGGGATACCGGCGCGGAGGAACTGCGCATCATCAAGCGCTGTGTATTCGATCCCCGCTTCGGCGATCGATGAGGCGAGCCCCTGCTCCCAGACCCGCTCGGCGACCCAGGCGCCCCGAACCTTCGCCCCAAGGTTCTCACCGATGTACCGTGAGAACGACCGGATCTGTGCGACGCGGTCGCGGTGAGGGATCATCGTCAAAATCGGCTCGTAAAACCCGCCGCCGAGGATTTCCACCCGGCCAGCGGCGACCATCCGACGGAGCCGATCGATGTAGTCGGGCTTCCGGTCGACCAGCCACTCCAGCAGCGGCCCGGACGTGTGCAGGACGAAAGGGATCTCCGGGAAACCCTCGATCACGTCGAGAAACGGCCGGTAGGCGGTCCGATACGCCTCCTCAAACACCCCATCGAAGTTGCCGACCGGCTGGTGGTCGTGCAGCGCCAGGATCAACCGGACCTGAGACATCCCCTGGGCCCTCGCAACCACGGATATTCACGGGAAGACGGGGAGGAACCACGAAAAACACGGAAGACACGAAAAATACCGATTTTGTATTCCAGAAGCCAGATTCTGGATGGAAATATAAAGATAAAAGATTCCAGAGAATCGGATTTGCATTTCTTTCGTGTTCTTCGTGATTTTCGTGGTTTCTCCTGGATTTAGGTATCTTCATTGGTGCCGGGATCATCGGTTCAGGGACTGAGCCTGCGGGGCGCGGGCGTGGGTTGGGCCGGGCTCATGGTCGTGGGGGCCGGCGGTGACCTCGGCGTCGCGGAGGAAGCCTGCGGCGTCCTCGGGCGGGACCGGGTTGATGTAGAAGCCGGACCCCCACTCGAAGCCGGCCACGCGGGTGAGCCTCGGGATGATCTCGATGTGCCAATGGTAATGCGGGAGGCCGCCGTGGTCAAACGGCGCCGTATGCACAATGTAATTGTATGCCGGCGAGTCGAGCGCCATCTCCAGCTTGCCAAGCACCTGATGCAGGACGTGCCCAAGGTCGTCGACGGCCGGCTTGGGGATTTCTTCAAAGTGGCTGGAGTGGGTCTTCGGGACAATCCAGGTCTCAAAAGGGAATCGACTGGCGAATGGGCAGAACGCGGTGAAGTGGGGGGTGTCCAGGACGATCCGCTTTTCGCCGGCCAGCTCCTGCTGGACAATGTCACAGTAGATGCACCGCCCGCGATAGTGGAAAAACTCCAGGGCGCCGGTCATCTCCTCCCAGACCGAAATCGGGACGATCGGCGTGACAATGAGCTGGCTGTGGGTATGCTCCAGGCTGGCACCGCCAGCGGCTCCGACGTTTTTGAAGAGCATTCCGTGGACGAGGCGATTGTCTCGCTTGAGGTCGTTGAGTCGGTCGCGATAGGCCCAGAGGACCTCGCGGATGTTGTCCTCGCCGAGCGTCGCCATGCTCTTGTGGTGCCGCGGACTCTCGATGATCACCTCGTGGGCGCCGATGCCTGCCATCATGTCGTAGATGCCGTCGCCCCGCTTTTGAAGATTCCCTTCGACCTTGAGCGCGGGGAAGCGGTTCGGGACGACACGCACCCGCCAGCCAGGACCGTTGGGCCGCGAGCCGAACTCGCGATAGGCGAGGATCTCCGGTGGGGTTCGCTCCTCGCTCCCCTCGCAGAACGGGCAGCTTCCGGGTGCCTCGGTCGCTGGCGGATCGGGGCGGAAGTCGTGCGGCCGCTTCGCTCGCTCGTGCGCGATGATGACCCACCGACCGACAATCGGGTCTTTCCTCAACTCGGGCATGGTTCCGCTCCCTTCCAACCGGGATCTTCTCTATCGGATGGAACCACGAAAACCACGGAGGGCACAAAAAAATCAAGACTCAAGCATTCAAATTAGAAAGATTCCAGATTCCACGTAAAATCAAGGAATCTAAATTTGGTCTTCTTTCGTGCCCTTCGCGTTTTTCGTGGTTGCGTTTTTCGTAGTCACACCTGCCAGTGGATCTTTTCGAAGTCGAGCGAGGGGGTGGTCAGCTCGAGGACGCCCTCGCGGGGGGCGCGGTCGAGGCTCGATTCCTCCGAAAAGAGTTCGACATAGAACCGGATCGGCTCTCCCGGGGCGCGGCAGAGCGGGCCGAAGGGGATGGCCATCTCGAGCACCGGGCCGGTGGCGACCTCGACGGTTTCCCCATTGATCGGCGGCGAGCCCGGGCGGTTGAGGTACGCGGTCGGCCGGGGCGTGGCGGGTCCAATCACCACGACCTCGGTCTCGGCCGGGTCGACGAAGCCGATCCGGAGCCGGTCGATCTCGGTGAGTCGATGGCGGGCGGAGCCTCCTTCGGTGTCGAGGCGGATTAATAGCCGGTCGGCGTCGAAGCCGAACCAGACCGTCCGCAGCAGGCCCTTCGCGACAAGCGTCATGGTGCCGCGATCGTTGCCGCAGGCGTATCTGGCGGCGTCGATCCATTCGAAGTAGGGAGCCCGGCCGTCAATCTTGACGCGGAGGAAGCTCAGCGGCTGGTCGTGCATCGGCGGGTGAGAAGCGCCTCGAGCGATCGGCTCGAAGAGGCTTCCGGGCGGGTCGGAGCCCAGCAGCGCGTAGACGTTCCGCAGGTGCTTGCGGAAGAGGTGGTCGAAAAGGGCGTCCTGGGCGCTGGAGTGGTCGTCGCCAAACCACCAGAACCAGTCGGACCCCTCGGCGATGTAGATTTCGTCCCAGGCCCGGGCGAGCGAGTCGGCGTCGTGGCGGCCGGTCGATTGCTCCTGGACGAGGAACTCGCGCGCGGCGTGGAGGGCGTCCCAGGCGCGGTTGTCCTCGGGGTGGCCGATCCAGATCGCGAAGTTGTGGCTGATCCAGCTTCCGGCGAAGAGGCGAGGGAGCGTCTCGGAATCGCGAGGCGGGTGTTCGTCGAGGAACTCATCCACGCGGACCGGACGGACGGCTGGATCTCGGACCGCGTTTTGATAGAGCGACCGCAGGAACGAGACGCCCCCGTCGGGGAAATACTCCCAGCAGTTCTCGCCGTCGAGGATCACCGGGACGAGGGCGGACGGGTCGTGTCGACAGGCGTCTCGGATCGCCCGAACCTTCCCCAGGAAATCGCCCGCCGCGACGTGGCCGGGACTTCGCTGGTAGTGGAACCCGACCTGGTCCGACATCGAATGGTCGCGGAAGAGAATGGCCAGCTCCGAGTCCCCCTCGCGGACCCGCCAGGGGCGATAGAGGCGATCGGGGTTGCGGACATGGCCCCGGCTGTCCCGACCGACGAGGCCGTGCGTCGAGCAGCCGAGGATCTCCTCGTCGGTCGCGATCCATCGGAGCCCGTGACCGGCCAGGAGCGGGATGACCGACTGGCAGACCGAGCCCTCGCTCGGCCACATCCCAACCGGCGCCCGGCCGAACCGTTCGATGTGGCTGGCGACAGCACGCCGGACGTGCTCGGCGGCGTCCTCGGGGTATCCGCCGCGATAAGAGGGCAGCGCGACGTCGGGCAGCGCCTCGCGCGCCAGGTTCTTATCCAGGAGAAGCGGGAGGATTGGGTGGTAGTACGGAGTGGTCGTCAGCTCGACCTGGCCCCGGTCGGACAGCTCGCGATGCAGGGGGATCACGCGGGCGAGCAGCTCGCGCTGCTTCGCCAGAAGCCAGAGCTTGTCCGACTCGCTGTAGTGTCGCCCCCTCTCGCGGAACTCGGCCAGCTCAGAATCTTTCTCAAAGATGATCGGGTGGATCCAGGCAAGGTTCGACCAGACCTGAAGGTCACGAAGGTCGCGCGACCGGAAGCGTGAGAGCGCCTGGTCGGCCCCGGTGTTCCACGAGGAACGGAGCATGTAGAGCTCGTGATACCGGGGATGAGGCCGGATCATCGTCTCGGAATAGGCCATGAAGAAGCTGTCGAGAACCGCGCGGGCCTCGTCGGCGGTCAGGTCGCCGGCGGGTCGGTGCGAGAGGGTCAAGTGGACGTCGGTCGCGCCGGCGACGTACGCCTCAAGCTGGGTCAGGAGGCTGGGGACAAGGTTGATCGTGCAGCGGAACTCGGGCACCTCCTCCAGGTGCATCGCCATCCCCAGGTAGTCCTTGGTCGCGTGCAGCCGAACCCAGGGCATCGGGTTTTCGCCCCCGAGGTCATCCGGATAGTACGGCTGATGCTGATGCCAGACGATTGCCAGGGAAATGGGTGCCATCGTTCTCCCTTCACGGCGCGGATGCGAGCGGTCCCGGTGGGCAGGCGTTGGAGCCCTCCGGGAGAAAGATAGTTCGTCTCCTGAAAATAGCTCGGATCATTGAGCAGGCGACTTCAACGGCAATCCACCCGCTGGCCGGGACTTGCGGCGGTGGGAGTCGCATCGCATGCCACCGTCGCGACCGGGCGCGCGGTCTCCTGAGTCACCGGGATTCCTTGAACGCGGGCAAGAAGCGATCGTCGGGCACGTCCGGGGCGGTGCGGAGCGGTGACGATTCGCGGCGGGGCGGGTCGGATCCAGGCGGGGCAGGGAGAAATAGCAGGTCGTGGCGCGATGCCGGGACAGCACGGCCCGGGGCGATCAGCCCTCGTCGTCGGGAAACCCCTCGCGGCCCTTCACACCGAGGACCCGCTCGATGGATCGGACCAGCTTTTCCATGGCGAACGGCTTGCGGATGTAGTCGCGAACGCCGAGCATCTCGGCATAGGCCCGGTGCCGGCTTCCCTCGTTTCCGGTGATCATGATCGTCGGGATCAGGCCGCCCGGACGACTCTTGAGCTTTTCCAGAACGAGAAAACCACTCTTCTTGGGCATCATCATGTCGAGGACGATCAGGTCGGGGTTCTCACGCTCGGCGATCATCAGCCCGGCGTTACCGTCGCGGGCCGCGAGGATCCGAAAACCCTTGTTCTCGAGAATCGTTCGCATCGATTCCAGGATCTCGTGGTCGTCGTCGACAATGAGAATCGTTCGTTGATGGGGGGGCATGGGAGACTCCCGCGCTCGAATCCTTGCCGCCTACGATAATCAGTACCGGTCATCAGGCCGGGGCGGTCCACGGGGACGGCGACCCCGGGAAACCCGCCAGCGACCATCATACGGCGCCGGGACGGCCGGGGGAAGGGCATAAAGGATTTCGAAATATCTGGATTCTATTAGGAGATCGATCGTTAGGGGGGGGTTGGTCTGAAATCTTCGGGATGACCCCCCTTCCAATGGGAGAGTGGGCTTCACCATAATCAAGGCTTGGGGCCGGCTCCGGGCGTGGTGTTCCCCGGGAATCCAGTAACCAGATGTAAGGAAGGCAGACCATGAAGCCGTGGCGAGCATGGTTGGCGTGCCTCGGGTGGCTCGGGGCCTTGGCGATTGTCTCCGGATGCGGCGGAGGCGATGTCCCGGATCCGGGGTCGGACAGCCAGGCGGCCGTTGTGGGCGACTCAGCCGCACCCTCCGCACCGGGCCCCGCACCAGCGCCGGCCGCGGCGCCGGCCCCTGGGCCGGAACTGGCCCAGCCGGGCCCGACCCCGAAGGCGCCCGGGGAAGCCGGCGGTCCCGCCGTGGTCCAGGCTGAGACTCCTTCCGCACCGGCTGAGGCTCCATCCGCACCGGCCGACAAGCCGGCCGACCCCGGCGCGGGAAGCGGCTCCACTGCGAGCCCGGGCTCTGGTGCGGCGACCGCCGAAATGCTGGCGCTCGCCACCAAGGAACCCCCAGCCCCGCCCGCCAGCGGCGATTCCGCGCCCAATGGCGGCGGTCCCGGTGGGCCCGGTGGTCCGGGTGGACCTGGTGGTCCGGGTGGACCTCCAGGCTCTGGCCAGGATCAGCAAGCCATGCAGGACGCCATGCGACAGGGAATGCGCAATCAGATGATGCAACGCGGCGGTGGACCCGGCGGACCCGGTGGTCCGGGGATGCCTGGCATGGCGGGAATGCCTGGTGGTCCGGACGGTGCGGGGGGTGGAAACGATCAACCACCGGACTTCACCTCACCCGAGGGTGCCGTCCAGGCGTTTCTGGATGCTCTGAAGGCACGCGATCTGGAACGGCTCGATGAGGCCTCCGCGCTGCGGGCTGGTCGTGTCGAGGAGACCTCGCCCAAGTACCGACCCATCTTTGAGCGGATCCACAACAGCACGCTCTCGGAATCGGAGCTTAACAGCCTCGCCAAGAAGCTCGAAGGCTACCGGGTCATGATGGAGAACGTGGTGAAGAGCACGGGCCGTGTCCAGGTGGTGCTGATGAAGTCGCCGTCCCAGAACAACAATAACAACAACACCGGTGGCGGCGGTGGCATGAACATGATGAACATGGGCGGCCAGCCGTACTATCACCTCGTTGTTACGGTCCGGAAAGAGAAGAAGGGCTGGGGCGTCTGCGACATCGGCATTCCCACCGAGTTCAAGACGCCACGGATGTACAATCCCTACGCTCCCAAGCGGAAGCGTTGATTCCGTGCTCTCGACACGATTCCGGGGCCGAAGACACTGCGAAGGTCCTCCCGTTGTAAAAACGACCCCGCGGAGCGTGTAAATTTTTCCCCAGCAAAAAGGAAAAAGGGATGAATGGTCGATTTTTCCTCAAGAATTCGGCTTGAATGGCCGGCCCCTGAGGAGAAATCGACCAAGGACAGCGAATGGCGCAGGATCTGCTATCTGGAGGGATCTTGACCTCTCCAGGCTCGCCGATGATCGAGCGGTCGAGGAGGGAGCCGGCCCGGTCCGTTCCTGACATCTTTTGCCCAGGTCCCACGCAGGAACCAAGGAAGGAGCCTGTATGGTTGTCGGATCCCAAGTCTCGTCGTGCACCGTCTTCGAGATCCTGGTCGTCCTGTTCCAGCTCTGCGGGATCTTCGGTCTCTGCCTGAATCGGCTGATGCCGCGCACCACCCGATGGCCGATGCGGGGCCAGGCGGGTTTGATCGTGGCGCTCTTTGGTCTGGCGATCGCCGGCGCGGGTTGTGGCCGCCATGATTCAGAGTTTGGCCTCTTCGCTGGAGTGACAATGACGATCCTGCTGATCGGCATGACGATGGGGAGCGCGTCGGTCGAGAAGGCCGAGCCGGTCGCGGCCTGTGTAGCGAGCGAAGCGGAACTGGTCGCCTGAGAATTTTCCGAGACACAAATCGTTCGACACCAGCAAGTTCCTTCCATCGGGGCCATCGGGCCCCGATTTTTTTTGCCCGCGATTTGACGGGCCGTTTTTCGCGCGCCATAGTTGCGGGACGACGCGGAACCCGCGCTCGGGATCACCTCTTGATCAACCCCTTCTGAGTCGCCTTTCTCTCGATCCCGATCGTCGTGGTCCCTCGTCCCGCGAGGAGGAGACGTTATGCGGCTTCTGCCGGTTAAGCCGGCGGGCGCATGAGCGGCGCTCTCGGTCCGCGCGGAGGTTCCATCCGGCACGTTAGGACGATACTCCGACCCGAACGACGTGTCCCGCTCGCCGTTCGGCCCTGGATCGCGTCGGATACCCGCGGGAGAAGGACCTGCCCATGATGTTCGGAATGAAACGGATTTCGACCGCGCTGGGCCTGCTGGCGCTGAGTGTCTCCCCCGCGATGGCGCAGCAGCCCGCGGTGGCTCCTGGCTCGAACCAGGCAACCGCCGATGCCGTGGCCGGCTCGCTCCGGGCCAGCCAGTCGCTGGCGGGGCAGCGGATTGCGATCATGGCCCAGGACGGCGTCGTTACGCTCGCCGGAACGCTCTCGAACCCGGCTCAGAAGGCCGAGGCGATGGCGATTGCTGGCCAGATCCCGGGCGTGTACGGCGTGGTCGACCAGCTCCAGGTGGCCGATGTTTCGGTCCGCCCGGCGCAATATCAGCCCCAGATTGCGATGGGTCACCACCGCCGCAACGCGGGCAACATGGATGGCGGCATGCCGGTATACGAGGAGTCGGGCGCCGGGGCGACGATGGCCGCGCAGCCGGGCATGAACGGCGGCCCGATGCCGGAGGGTCCTGCCGGGATGACCGGAGCGACCCAGGCTTCCATGCCCGGCTACCCCAACTATGCGTGGCCCAGCTATGCTCCCTACCCGAATTTCTCCGCCGTCGGCTACCCGACCGCCTACCCCTGGCAGGCCTGGCCGAACATCGGGCCGTTCTATCCGTATCCCGAGGTGCCGATGGACTGGCGGGCGGTGACGCTCCGGTGGGATGACGGCATCTGGTGGCTCGACTTCAAGAAGAACTACACGCGTCCGTTCTTCACGCCGTACCCGTTCGGGATCTTCTCCTACTGATCAGATCGACCCAATCGATGGGAAGGTATCTGGCCTGGCCGACCGGGGACATTGCGTCCCTGACCGGCCAGGTTCCTTTGCGGAACCGCCGAAGTTTCAGGGCCTTGCAGTCCGATCTCAGGATCGGGCCCGGCGGTGAGGTCGTCGCCGGGGCGGCCGACCCGGGTCGGTCCGGGGGTCTCACCCTGGTGTGAGGCCTGCCTGGAAATTGTCAAGCCGATCGGGATTTTCTCACAGCGGGCCGCTCGCCGTTCGATAACTAGAGCCATGGACCGATCGTCGGATCGTCGCCAGTCGCCGGTACGATCGGTCGCCTCGTCCGCATGATCCCGTTCACAACGGTCCCGGCGCCTGTGGCCGGTGGGGCAGGACGGCCTCCCGGCGGGTTCGCGCACGTTCCCAAGGAGGGGAGTTGACCATGTTCCGATCCGCGCGGCACCGGAGCCCCAAGATCGCGCGCTGGGCTCGCGGCCTGATTGCCAGTGCTTCTCTGGCGGTGATCGCCAGCACCCAGACCGGTTGCGGCCTCGACTACCTCTACCGCAACGTCTCGCCTCTGCACCTGACCGGCTGGTCGATGGCCTGGCCGATCCTCCCCTCCCAGCAACAGCGGCTGGAAGAGGATATGAACCGCGAGGAGCGGAACAATCGTGTTCCCATCCTCGACCCGATTCCGGCCGAGTTCGCTCCGGCCCTCTGCCTGGATCCACCGAGCGAGGCCGAGGTCTGGCACAAGGTTCCCAAGTTCAAGAACGGCAGCCCGCCGTTCTACGAAACCCAGCGGAATAATGTCCGCATCCTGGTCGAGAAGATCGGCGAGAAGATCGACCCTTGCAAGGTCTATCCCCTCGCTGGACCCTGTCAGCTCGTCCACTGCCACTACAAGTGCACCGTCTATTACGACGAACTGTACTGGTCGGATTATCCGATCCCGTTCAACCACGTGGATCACAAGGTCGAGGTCGTCTACATCGACAAGGACCACCTCCGCCGCTGCGGTGGCCCGCCGACCGCCGATACCCCGCCGCTTTGATCGCCGGGCAATGCCGTAACCACGAACAACACGAAGATCACGAAAGAAGACCAGAGAAGGGCCGAGGCCGGGATTCGATTCCCGGCTCGGCCCTTCTGTCTTTCGTGCCCTTCGTGTCTTCGTGGTGTCTCTTCTTCAGAACTCAGCGATCAAAGAAAGGGAAGATCCGGAGCAGCTCCTCGCGGTTTGGCTGGGTGCCATATTCGCAGACCTCGAACGCTTCGGCCGCCTTCACCGCCTTGCCGCGTTCGTCGCCAAGCAGTTCCATCAGCTTCGGCCGGAATCGATCCGCGATCGCCGAGGCGCGGCGGGCTGTCCGGCTGCGGGTCCATTCCAGCCGGGCCTTCCTGTCCTTCGGGACCTGGTCGAGGTAGCCGAAGAGCCACGGGTTCCACTCGTAGAACTGCGACTCCAGAGCATCGACGCACGCGACCTTCTTTTCCAGCGTTTCGTCGATCGGGACGACCACATCCGGCTCAAAGGGGTTCGGCTTCTGGAAGCCGTCCTCGGTGTAGAGGAAGACCGGGTTCTTGCGGAGCGCGGGGACGTCGGGGCAGAAGCTCGGGACGATGACCATGAAGGCCGCGTCCTGCACGAGGATGCCTGTGTAGCGATGGTCGGGGTGGTAGTCGTTCGGCCGGTGCGAGATCACCACGTCGGCCTTCCACTCTCGGATCTTCCGGGTGATCGTTCGCCGGTTCTCCAGCGTGGGCATCAACTCGCCGTCGTGGATGTCGAGCACCTCGGACTCGATGCCGAGGATCTCGGCGCATCGCTTGACCTCGGCGGTCCGTCGGCGAGCCAGTGGGGCGCCGGCCATCTCGTGATGGCCGATGTCGCCATTGGTCACGCTGACGAACTTCACCTTGTAGCCGAGCTTGGCCCACCGGGCCGCCGTCCCGGCGGCTTCCAGCTCGCAATCGTCAGGATGGGCGCCGAAGACGATGATCCGCTTCGGCTCTCCCGCTGAGGCCGGTTTCGCCTCCTGGGCGGAGGCGGTCGGCCGGGGCGATCCGGCCATCAAAGCCGCGAACAGGGCCGTTGTGAGGAAGGCGTCTCGGATCATGGTGGTCGCTCCTGGGTGCCCAAAATGGAACCAGCCCCGGGCGGCGCTGGGCCGTCCCGGGGCTGGTGAGTCTACGGGCCGTCGAACCTCGCGTAAAGGAGCGAGTTCCGTTGGGATCAGCGGCCTCCGCCGGTCGGCGGCGCGGTCGGGGCTGAGGTCGGGGCCGGGGTGGCGTCCGCCGAGGTGCCGCCCGGAACACCGATCATCTCGATCGCGTCAAACGGATCGACGGTCGGGTCGTTCTGGGCGATCGCCATGGTCTCCTTGAACGGCGTGTCGTCGGGCATCTTCTCGTCGGCCTGCTGAAGAGCCCGGGCATACCGCTTGAGGATCAGCCCGGTGTCCTTCTTGCAAAGGTCGTCGTCGCGGAAGGTAGGGTGGTCGTTGAGCGCGATCTTCCATGCCTGTAGCCCTTCGCGATACCTGGCGACGGCGGTGGGGAAGTCACCCGTCTTGTACGCCTTGGTCCCCTGGTAGAAGAGCTCTCTAGCGCGAACGGCCTCGTCGGTCTGCTCGGCGAGGCTCCGCTCTTTCCAGTAGCGGTAGTTCATCTGGTCGGCCCAGCGCTGGGTCCAGTATTTCTGGTTGTCGGTCAGCTTGGAGAGACGGGCCGGGTCGCTGGAGTCGTCGATCCGAATCGGGTCGCGGTGCAGCTTCCCGGTCTCGTCGGCGATCTCGTTGTGAGACATATAGGTATGCTCACCGAACTTGACCCACTCGTTCAGCGCCGAGGCCCACTCGCTCTTGGCCTTCTCACCGAAGCGGGCCTCGATGCCGAGCATGCTCATCTTCTCCAGCGATGAGGCGTAGCGAGTCTGGCCGTGAGCGGGCATGGAGCGGAAGGCGATGTCGTCGGGTCGTCCCTTGCGCTGGGGTGAGGGATCGACGTACTGGATGTTGGCCGCGGTTCCGCTCTGGAGCCGCGAGCCGACGCCCGAATCGACGAGGCGGACCGCGCGGCTGAACCAGCCGTAGCCCAGCTTGAAGTTATCGTCGCCGATGGTCCACTGAAGTTCGCGCTCGGGGTCCTGATACCGCTTGAAGTCTTCATCGGGGTCGTCGCGGAAGAGGCGGCGAAGGATGATCGACTCGTCCGAGAAGCCCAGCTTGTGATAGTAGTACCAGGCGGTATCCCAGATCAGGTCGGGGGATCGCTGGTTCTTTTCGACGCCCTGCTGGACGAACTGAATTCCCTTCTTGATCCACTGATACTTGTCTTCGGGGGCGTCCCATTCGACCGAGACGTTGTACGCCAGGTTCCAGCTCTGGTAGGTCCAGATCGAGAGGAAGTGCGGCTGGAGCTTGGTGATCATCTCGACGGTCTGTGCGAGGCGGTCCCAGTCGTGCTCGCGTTTGTACTCCTCAGCGCGGTTCCAGAGGTAGTCGGCGACGATCCCTCGGAAACCGCCGAGGAGGAACAGCTTCATCATGAAGCTGCCGGTGTCGATCTGGCCGATGGCCGCCTCGCCGAGGTCGCGTTGCTTCTTGATCTCGATGAGGCGGGCGGAATACGGGTACATGATGCCGAAGAGCACCACGATGATCATGCCGTAGACCAGCTTCTTGCGGAAGCTGGCCTGCGCGAAGGCGGAGGACGAGGACGAACCTGGGGTGCTCATGCAGCCACCTCACGCTTCTTGAGGATGTAATAACCGGCGATGGAGAAGGGAATGGCGTAGCCGAGGGCGAGCATGGTGTTCATGCCCAGGGTGCGCCAGCTCACGGCGAATCCATCGGCAACGAGGTTGGTGACGTCGAGCGTGTTGAAGTTCGGGACAACGAAGACCAGCATCGACATGATGGGCATGACCAGCGAGTCGAGGGTCTTGGCGAGGATGACCGAGGCGGTTGGCGCCAGATCGCTCATCTGGTTGTCGTGAGTGAGAAGGCGGATCAACGACTCGAACGGTCCGCCGCCCATGATGGCCTGGCGGGTTAAATCGACCAGGAAGCTGAAGGCGAGCTGTCCGGCGACGAAGAAGAAGATCGTCGTCAAGAGCGCGACGGGCCAGCTCAGGAAGGTGCCGGCGAAGACGCCGATGGCCGTCAGGACCAGCGCCTGGAGCCAGATCCCGAAGAGCCCCTTCATGTAGTTGAAGCCGAAGTTCCCCTGCGCCGGTAGGAGGAACAGGTCGCTCTCGGCCATCCCGAGGTACTGCGTCGGGCTGAGGCACCGAACCTCGATCCGGAGGCTGCCGTTCGACCCGGCGAGGACCGAGGCCGGAAGGGTCGCCTTGTTGGTATAATACTCTCGGATCGCGAAGATGTCGTGCTCGAACCGGGCGCTGGTCCGGGGATTGATGGCGGTGAGCTCGGCGTAGACCGGCTCGCCGACCTTCCCCTTGGTGGTCCGGTAAACGTTGAACGTCATCTGGATGTCGATCGGCTTCGAGTGGAGGCGGTTGTACTCCTTGAGAAGCGACTCGATTTCCGGAGGGTTGCCGGCCTCCCGGGCGGCGGCGAGTTTGGCGTCGAGGTCGTCGGCCTGGCGCTTTCTGGCCTCGTAGTTGGAGCGAACTCGCTCGAGTTCCTGCTGGTTCCGGGCGATCGCCTGATCGAGCCGGCTCGACTCGGAGGCCGGGAGGTTGGGCTGCTGCTTGGCCTGCTGAGCCTCGGCGACCTGGCCCTCAAGCTGGTAGAGGTGGTCGAGGTCGTCCTCAAGCGTACCGGCCGTGAGAAACCGATCGACGGGGATGATCCGGTCAAGGATTCTCGGCTGCCGGCCGGGTGGGGTGAACGGGTCGGGAACGCGGCCGAAGCTCCAGATCGCCGCCGAGGGAGTGGCGCCCTCGATGTGGCTTCGGGGCTCGCGGGTGGAGACGTCCTGGCCAACGTCGATCCCCATCGCGTGCGGAACGCCTCGCGAGTCGAGGAACGAGAGCGAGCCCTTGATCGGCTCGCGAGCCGTCATTCGGGTGTAGAGCTGTTCGGCCTGCTCGCGGAGGAGTCGGGCCTCGGCGATCCGGCCGGCCTTCTCGGCGGCCTCGGCTCTCGCGATCGTGTCCCGCTGCGTCAGGCCGACGGTCCGCCAGAGGTACGCCAGGCTGATCCCACCGAAGGCGACCAGCAGGACCGTCACCAGCGCCATGTAGCCGATCATCCGGCCCCAGATCAGCTCCAGACGGCGGACCGGCTTCGAGACGACCGTGTAGATCGTCTGCTGCTGGATGTCCGTCGGCAGCGAGAGGGGCGTAAGGATCGTCACCATCAGCGTCAGGAGCGCCGAGCAAAGCAGGGTCAGCGTGCTGACGTAAAGCCGGCCCATCTCGGCGGCCCGGGGCGGCTGGAGAAACCAGTGGGTGAAGGCCAGAACCAACAGGAAGACGGTGGTCACCACCCAGGGCGCCCACATCCGCCGGGTCGCCTCGTAAACGCTCAGCCGGGCGATCGCATAGAGGCGGCGGAACCGGTCGTTGAAGACCTCGCCAATACACTGGAGCACGACCCGGAGCAGGACGACGTAACCCATGTAGGTCAGGGCGAACCGGGTGCCGACCGAGAGGCCCTCGCGCCAGGTCAGTTCGGTATCCAGAGGCATGAAGGCGCCGAGCATCAGGAAGATGGCGATCAGATAGCCCTTGACCTGAAGCCAGGCACCAACGGCCAGGCCGAGCGCCAGGGCCAGGTGAACGCCGACGAGGACCACGCGGTCGGTCCGATGGCCGAGCCGGCGGGTCGCTCGCCAGAGGGCAAACTCGATCCAGACCGCGTAGAGCAGGATCGAGGTGAGCCACATCACCGAGATCATCGACATCGGGCCGATCGACGGGGGAGTGAACCGGTTCATCGCCTGGAGGACCTGGACCATCACGGTGGCCGGGGTCAACGCCAGGGCGACGATGCCGAGGTAGTCGAACCACTCACCGCGTCCGACCACGCGTTCCTTGATCCCGACGTAGATCCAGGAGAGGACCCAGGCGAGCAGGCAGAGCAGCCCGACCGCCTTGAGCCAGACGATCGAGTTGACGAGGAGCCCCTCGCCGCCGCCGATCGGGTCGCTGGCGAGGTAGAGCCAGGCGATCGCGATCGCGGTCCGGTTGTCGATCTGGATGGGGGGCCGGACCGGGGCGGCGGGCGCCTTCGAAGCGTCGCCGGGCGCGGTAGCGCCGGGGGTCGGCGCGGCAGCGGCGGCAGGCGCGGCCTTGGTCGCGGGCGCGGCCGCCGAGGGAGCGGGCGTCGGAGCCTGCGCCCACAGGAGGTGCAATGTCAGGAGGATGACGGACATCTTAGCTTGGTCCTTGAGTCCTTGAGTCCCTGGTCCTCGAGTCCCTGGTCCTTGAGCCCGGAGCGTTTGTGAAGGAATGGCGACTGGCTCGGCTGCATCCCGAATTCCAGAGTCCAGAGATCAGATTCCAGAATCTCAGATGAGTGCTTTGACCGGAAATCTGATCTCTGGACGCTGATCTCTGAAATGCATTTCTTCACAAGCTCTGAGACCTAGGCCCCGGGATCCCCAGGATCGTTCGTTGGACGGATGATCGCGGGATGAATTCTGCGGAGATGGATCGTCGATTCGACCGCCGTTTGTCGGCCCCCTGCGCGGGGAGCGAACCCCATCGTCCCGACTCCCCGATCCATATGTCACCAGGGACCAGGGATTCGGGAGGCCGGGACGAAAGACAGGCCCGATCAGCGCTTGGCGGCAAGCTCGCCTTCGTTCTTTGCCTGCGGCTTGAGCCCTGCGCCGTCCTGAGCGACCTTGCGGCGGCCCGGGTGCAGATCGCTCTCGTGAACGATCCGGAGGAACAGCTCCTCGAGGGTCGTGGTCGGGTGGTCGACCACGACGTCCTCGCCGCCGTGCCGAAGGATCACGTTCCGGATCTCGTCCATCGCGGCGGCGGGGAGGTTCCGCGCCTTGATCTGGGTGACGTCCTGAACGGTGAGCAGGTCGGTGACCTTGCCCATCTCCTTGAGCTCGCCACGGTGGAGGATGGCGATCCGATCGCAGATGTCCTGCATGTCGGCCAGCAGGTGGCCGGAGAGAACGATCGTCTTGCCCTGCTCGCGGAGCTCGCGGATCAGGTTCTTGATCTCGGCGGTGCCGATCGGGTCGAGACCCGAGGTCGGCTCGTCGAGGAGGATCAGCTCGGGATTGTTGATCAGGGCCTGGGCCAGCCCGATCCGGCGCTGCATGCCCTTGGAGTACTCGCGAAGCTGGCGGTGCTTGGCGGCGGAGAGGCCGACCATATCAATGAGCTGGCCGACCCGCTTGTTCCGCTCGGAGCCGGGCATCTTGAAGAGCCGGCCGTAGAACTGGAGCGTTTCCTCGGCGTTGAGGAACTTGTAGAGGTACGACTCTTCGGGCAGGTAGCCGATCCGCTCGTTCTTCGCGACGTTGGTCGTCGGCTCGTTGAAGATCAGGGCCTCACCCTCGGTCGGGAAGAGCAGGCCCAGCAGCAGCTTGATGGTCGTCGTCTTGCCGGAACCATTGGGCCCGAGCAGGCCGAAGATCTCGCCGCGATGGACCTTCAGGTCGAGGGCCTTGAGTGCCTGGACCTTGGGGCGACCCCAGAAATCTCGGTAGACCTTGGTGAGGTTCCGGGTCTCGATGATGACTTCGTGGCTCATTACGCGGGCGCCTCGTGTTGGGCTCGGGTGCGGAGCAAAGGACGGAAGCGTGGCCATTGTGGGTACCTTCCCGCCCACCGGCAGCGGTGCCGCCGGGGTGGGAAACATCGGGTCATCGTGGATCGATCAGGAACGAAAAGATTAGAGCGATAACGGGATCGACGCCGGGTCGGCGGCCGGCGGCCGGTCGGGCGTCGCCGATCCAGGCGCGCGTGACGCCCATGGCCCGGCCTCGAAACGAACCACCGATCCGGACAGGTTGCCGAATCGGCGCGGTCAGACGACCCGCCTCTCTGACCTGCTACGATCGGAACCCGGCGAAGGTTCGATCGTTTCTCTTCCGCGCGGTATCCGTCCCGGCGCCACGCGGGCAGCGGCGGCCGGTCAGGCACCGGCGCCGCGACCGCGCCTCACCATGCTACAGGGAGGCCCCAGACTTTGACAAGCAGGCGCGCCGGGCCGGGCGGTCAGGCAGAAAATCGGAGGACGATCGGCCAGGTGAGACCAGGCTCGTCGTCTCCCGAGACTTCGCGATACGATCAGGGAGTCAGCCCCGAGGTTCCCGACGGGACGAACGGGGCCTCGGACCGGCCGTTGAGCCGCGGAACGGTCACCGCAGGATTGTGGCCGGGCATCGTGGCGTAGGGCCGGACCGGCAGCTCGCCCGAGCTGATTGGAGGTCCGCCAGCCGGGTGCGCTCCGTCGGCTCCGACGTACGGTAAATAGCGCTGGCCTCGGGTCACGTAGGGGTTGTAATACGTCGGAAGAAACATTTGCTCGGGGGGCGCGACGGTATATCGAGGAAAGAAATAATCGGAGTTCCGGTCGCCGTTGAGCGGGAGGTAGGGGCCGTAATCGGCCCATCCGTAGCCGTCGGGGAAGCCGTTGGGAAAGCCCCATCCGTCGCCGGGGCCGGGCGGCAGGATGAACGCCCGATGCCGCATCGCCCTCCGCTTCTGGTACGGGTAATAGTACGGGACCGAGGTCATCCCATTTTCCTGGGGAATCCAGTAGGGAGCCGCATTGTAACCAGCGGCAATCTGTGCCGGCGGAGCGCCGTAACCCGGGCCGCCGGAGTTGGTCTCGTAGCTCGGGGGCTGGGCCGTCGCCTGGACGGCTAGCCCGAGGCTCAGGGCGATGAAGACGCCAGACATGGACGATCCTCCTTGCCGGCCCGGTCTGGGTCGCGACCACTCGCCGTCCGATCGGCGAGGGCCGGCCGACGCCCGGAAATCTCGGCGCCGGGTCGCCTGGACCGGGAGTATCCCTTAAACCTATCACCCGGATTCGGACCCGGCGCGTCGGCCCTCGTGGATCGACCCCCGATTCCGAGGCCGAGGCGATACGATCGGAAGAGCAGGTAGCCCCGGGATCATTCGAGTGGCCCTGGCTGGCTTGTGCTCATTCTGAGGCGAACCAGTGCTGGTCCTGCACCCGGTGGTGGACAAGAGAGTCGAGTGAAGGGGAAACGGCCCTGCCCCACCGGACGAGCGCACTTGACCAAACCCCCGGCCAGATCGAAAAATACGATGAGGGATGGTCGCCCAATGCGTAAAGTCGCTTCCGGCCTCCGAACGGAGGAAGGTGCGGCTCCCGCCGAGCCACGCCAGTTCGTGGGCGGGCGACCCAGGAACGGGAGAGAATCCGCATGGCCGATGTCACCTCCGCAGCCACCACCTCGCCGGCCGAGAAGGTCAAGCAGTTCCCCAGCACCGCCGGCCTCTACCTGATGAAGGACGCCCAGGGGCGAGTCATCTACATCGGCAAGGCGAAGAATCTCCGTGCTCGGGCCGGGTCGTACTTCCACAAGGGCGCGGCAGAGGACCGGCGGATCTGCGGCTGGATCGACGAGGTCGCCGACATCGACTTCCTTCCGGCCGATAGCGAGGTCGACGCCCTGTTGATGGAAGCTCGCCTCATCAAGGACATCCAGCCAAAGAACAACCGCGACCTCAAGGACGACAAAAGCTTTCCCTACCTCCAGATTACCACCGGCGACGACTTCCCCCGGGTCAACTTCACTCGAGAGCCGCTCGACCGCGGCGTGAAGTTGTATGGCCCGTTCCCCAGAGCAAGGAGCCTCCGCGGGGCGCTGAATGTCCTGGAAAAGATCTTCAAGTTCCGCACCTGCTCGCTCGACATCCAGGAGGACGACCCGCGCTGGCGATGGTTCCGTCCCTGCCTTTTGCACTCCATCAACCAGTGCACGGCCCCTTGCAACTTTCGAATCGACCGCGAGACCTACAGGGCCGACATCCGCCGGCTGATGCTCTTCCTCGACGGGAAAAAGGATGAGCTCTTCCGCGAGATGGAAGACGAGATGCGCCGGGCGAGCAAGGAACTGCAATTCGAGAAGGCAGCGCGGCTCCGCGACGAGATCAAGGCGCTGCAATCGCTGAACCTCCGCGGCAACCTGGCCGACCACGCCCAGCCGGAGGTCTTTTACGTCGACCCTCGCCGGGGACTGAAGGGTCTCAAGAAGATCCTCGGCCTCGACTCGATTCCTCGGACCATCGACGGCGTGGACATCGCGCACCTCGGCGGAACGGCGATGGTGGGCTCGCTGGTGACGTTCATCGACGGCCTCCCGTTCAAGCCCGGCTACCGTCGTTATCAGATCAAGACGGTTCCAGGCATCGACGACTTCGCCTCGATCCGAGAGGTCGTGACGCGGCGGATCAAGAGCCTCCGGGAGCGGGACGAGCCGTTCCCGGACATCTGGCTGATCGACGGCGGCAAGGGGCAGCTCTCATCGGCGATGGCCGCCTTCGACGCGCTGAAGGTCGCGCCGCCGACGGTGATTTCGCTGGCGAAGCAGGAGGAAGAGATCTACCTGCCGGGCCGGTCGGAGCCGATCGTTCTCTCGCGACGATCGTTCGCGCTGCGGCTCCTGCAATACGTCCGCGACGAGGCCCACCGCTTCGCCCAGCATTATCACCACATGCTCCGCAAGAAGCGAACGCTGGGCGAGGAGGAATGAGGACGCCGGAGTGGACATCATCCGCCAGAGCCACGCCCTTCTGGGAGGCGAGGGATGGCCGTCGCCGATAGTGGCGGTGACGTCTTGCCGGAACCGGTGGAGGATAGGAGTAATTCGTCGATGCATCACGAGCGCCTCCTGTGCCATGGATTGCGGGAAAACCATGACGCACAGAAGATCTTTCATATTAAATGAACAAGGCATATTTGCTCTATGGACCTTAATGACATTTATAGGAAGGCGATAGAACTCATCGAGTCTCGGCTCGAGCGATCAAAGAACCTGCCTAAGCACGACATCACCATCAGGTCGCTGAAGAGCAAATGGTAAGTAAAGGAAAATCCGCCGAACGCCTCCACTCTCAAAGGAACGGACGACCCCGGCTCCGCAAGGATCGCTGAACGGACACCAAGAGGACTGCCGTCACGAGCGGTAGCCAAAGGAAAACGGACCGGCCCGCTGGGTCGGATTCAGGGACAATAGCGACATTTGTCCACCATTCCTGGGCGGTCAAGATGGTATAATCGATGACTTGCACATCCTGGAGAGGGTCGAAAACTTGCACGAGCCGTCCTGAGAGACCGACGGGGCGGATCACGACAAAATGGCCCGCGCCTGCCCGCTCGACACGGACGATCGCCGGTGACGAGGTCGGGTACTCTGCTCGATCGAGACGGACGGCCCGGAGCCCAAGACCGCGTCGACGTCCCGCTTCGACGATTTGAGCCATGGAGTGGCCGCGGTTCGACTGCGGACCCAGGGATTTTTCGAGATCGCTAAAATCGAGCTTCAATCCTTGGAGTCCGCCGAGAACGGCCAGGGCCCAGGCGCCGCAGGAAGGCTCCCGGGGATCCTCGATGGGAGAAATATTGGCAAAACAATGAAATGTAGAAATCAGCAACAGCACAGCGCAGGCCATGATTGGGTGCCGCACGGGCCGGTTGCGGATCACGAGAATCGCCTCCTGAGCACGGCGGCCGATAGAATAGACACTATTCCGGCCCCAGCCAGGGCCCACGACCAGAAGTTTCTCGGTGTCCCGGACCGATCCGGGGACGAGGCTTCCAGTTCGCTCGACTGGCGATCCGCCTCCGCAAGCATCGAATCCAGTCGATCGTCCAGACTCTTGGAGCCGTCCACTGTACGAATCGTCGAGTCCTTCCGCTGAACAGCGACCGCCGCCGTACCTGCCCGCTGAACAGCGACCGCCGCCGTAGCGCCGGGTCGGTAGGCGAGCATGAAGCGATCGTTCCTCAGCCCACGATTGATCAAAAGAGTTCCTTGAATGATCCCAAATGTTTCCTCTGTTACGGGTTCATCTAATAGAGTCCAGAGATCCTGGAAGCAGACGTACCGACCGCGAGTCGGGAGCCAGAAGATTTCTCCTCGTGCGTCGCTAACCTGGACGAGATCGACATCAATCGCCTGTGAAATCCTTTTACCTCTCACCACCTCGTCGAATCGCAGGACGTTTCCATGCCGTTCGAGGTCGATCCAGAACTCGTTGATATACACCTTCGCGAGATCCTGGAGCCGAACTGCGAGGCACCGCCGTCCGCCAAGGTCCTCCCAGCCGACGAACTCGTATTCGTAGTGGCCGGAATCCGATAGCAGTGAGACTAGCCACGGAAATACGTCAAAGTGCCAAGGGCGATACCCTCCAAGGAAGTATGAGATCCCGCCCGGTTCGGAGAGTGCTGGCCCAAGCGGGCCGCCGCCGGGATGGAATGTTTGGAGATGCACCTTCCCATCGCCGATCAGGCACGCGACGTTCCGCGTCACGGGGTGTTCCCCAGGTGCTTGCCAGGTGTAGAGATCGAGGTGCGCTCGGCCGTCCCGCCTGTAGGCGAAGCGGCCCTGAAAACGCATCGCGTCGTCGGGCCCCAGGGGGTGGGGATTACGGAAGCGTTTCGGTACCTTCTCAAAATCAGGATTGCGCAATTGTTTGAGCGATCCCTCATAGACAAATTCCACGTCGGAGAGCTTCTCCCGAGACGCCCGAAGTAATCGGAGCAGATCTTCGCGGGAGACAGCCTCGCCACGGACGGCTCCCGTGGCAAGGCAAGCCATGATCATGATCGCGATAGTCGCGCCGCCGACTGCCTTGTTGGCATGGTCCATGATCGGGTCCTCAGGTCTGGTCAGTTCCAACCTGGGCGGCCGAACAGAAGAAGTTGGCCTGTGGCTTAGTGTTCATGCACGACCCCGCCCCGGGCGGGACAACCATACCGAGGCTCGACCCCATCGGAGATATTGGAGCGGGCTGAGGTACTCCGCATGTCCCTTGGGATAACTGGCCGCAGCTTTGTGGCCCGAAGTTCTGGCCCATGCCATCGCCTCCGCCGGAAATGACGTTGCTCGTCAAACTGTTCGCGCAGACCCAGCACGGGCTCTGGTTCGTAACGGCTTGCGGCGTGCATACGGCGACGACCCCCTTGGCTTTGGGATTTCCGGCATTATTGAAGTCATTTAATGTCTGCTGGGCGCATGAGTAGGATGCCCGAACGACCCAGTCCGTCGAGGCGCCGGCAATATCATCCAAGGTCTCAGCCGCAACTGGCTTTCCTCCACGAGAGCCGAGCCGAGAGCCGGCCAAGCTCGTCAGTGCGGCTGCGAGGATCAGGACAATGCCCGTCGTGAACAGGAAAAACGAGGCATGCTTCCGAATTCCTTGCTTGACTGCCACCATTGAAGTCTTGCCTCCCTTTGGAAAAGACCGAAAGCATTGTTCGACGCCGCACCACTACGACGCCCTGCCGATCGACGATAATCGCACCTCAATAATCCACGAGTTCCCCGCCGTTGCGTGTCCCAATGGCCCGCCAGACGGTTGGAACAATCGAATCCTTGACGAAACGAACGGACCCGTCGCCCAGGCCGACGTTAACTCCACCGGGATGGAGGCTCCGGGCGGTTGCCATCCCGGCGCTACTGATCATCGACCAGAACAGGCAGTCGGGGACTCGCCCATTTGGCGCCTGAGCATGGTTGTAGAGCGTCCGCTCACGGCCGGACCAGAACCACCAGCGTCCGCCGTCGACGAAGCTGCGCCCGTCGGATCGAGCGGCCAGGCGGCACGCCGTGAGGAGCTGGTCGGCCGTCTGCACCATTGTCATCAAGGCGAAGAAATCCCGCGACGGGTCGGGATCTCCACGACGACCGGTGCCCCGAAGTCGCTCGCTGAAGGCCACGGTATGCGAAAGGCCGTCGGTCACGTCGGCAAACCCGACCCGCGGCTTCGTCTCGGGGAAGAAACCGTTCGCACTGTCCGGGAACTCGGCATTCGCGGCGATGAACCATCCGACCCCGGTGTTGCCTCGGTAGTCGCACCCGGTGTCGGAGAACGCCGCGGCGTCCTCGGGGCAGAGGAAGAGGCTGATCGAGGTCCGGTATGCGGTTCCGTTAGCTGCGAGCCCGGGCAAGTCCCTCGGGAGGGGCTCCGGTAGCCCGGGCGATTCGAGGGGGGCCGAGCCAATTGTGAAGTTGATCCCGTTGTAGAGCGGACCATATTCCAGGTAAGGGAGCATCCTGGCGTGAATTGAATAGGTGCCCATATAATCAGGCCTGTTGGAATTAGTGACGGGCGGTGGCAGCTTCCCATAAGCGTCGTGGTAGCCATGCATCGCTAAAGTCAACTGCTTCAAATTGTTCGTGCAGCTTGCCCGGCGCGCGGCGGTACGAGAAGACTGCGCGGCAGGCAGCAACAGTGCGACTAGAAGGGCGATGATCCCCATCACGACCAGCAGTTCGACAATCGTGACGCCTCGCTTGCCACGCCAGGAGAGAAGTCTCTCGTTGCGATTCATTTAAGGTTCCTCGACTCATCGACCACGACGACCGGAACCGTCAAGACGGGCGACCCAGGGTCGTCGGTGACGATCCGGATGGACACCCTTTCGCCATTAGGTAAACCGCCTAAATCGAAACGGATAGAAATGACGACCTGGTGCTTCGATCCCGATTCATCGGGCTTGATCGTGTATCGGCTCACGGCCGTTCCCTCGACCATTCGGACCACGAAGGGTCGATTGTGAGAGCGGACGATAATGACACGCTCCGCGTTTCTCTCGGCGGATGTGATCATCACCGCCTCTGGTGACGTCTCCAGGTTGGCTCGGACCATCAACGAGAGAGGAATGGTCGAGACACGCCCTTCGTCCCATTCCAATCGAATCGAGGTTGAAATCGGGCCCGGCTTTTCTCTTGCTGGCAGCCGTACGGACAAATCACGGCTCCATTCGATCACTCCCGCGGAATATTCATGCTCGGTCTCGTCACCGAGTAGGCCGGCATGGAACGGTGGTGAGATCGAAAGCTTCAAGGGCAACCGGTTCCGGCCCAACGGTCGCCGTGTTATTAGGCGATAGAAGAATTCGCTATCTTGTCCGACGAACGCGCTCGCCTCGTCCCCGACAGGTTGGATCGCAAATTCTTCGATCAGGTTGGCCCGGGCCACGAGACTCAAACGATCTAGACCCGGCGCATCCGTGCGGACGACGAAGCTGGCCTCGACGGGGCCCTCGTATCCCAGAGTCTTCATGAAGATAGGAATATCGAGGAAACCATAAGGGGAGACCGTGCTGGCGATCTCTCCAAATCCCGAGCAGCAGGGCTTCGCGACGAAGGTCTCAACGACTTTCAGTACACGTCCGGAAGAGTTACGAAAGCGGAAGGTGTGCGATAGTATTTCACCATCCGAAATGATCGAACCAAAATCATGTCGCAACTGGACTGCTGCCATTCCCCTTGCTCGAGAGGCATCCGTTGCCTCGACGAGCAGAATGTCAGATCTGTCCGGCTCTCCCTTGGATGAGGAGCAGCCCGCGATGAACAGGGCGAGATTCACGATAAACAGCGACTGCCGAAAGATGGGGATTCCCCCCCCCCCCCCATTTCATAGACCGCCAATCGCCGACATCCGAATCGAAGACAGGCAGCAAGCCACTACTAATACGCAAAAGCATGCAGCCAACCCTTGAAGAAGTCTGATCAGAGAGGCATCGATAGTGATCCTTGAAATGATCCGTAGAAGTTATAGCCGGTCTGAGAACGATTTTCAATGGTTTCCCACTCGATATTTTCAATGACGCGGTTGCTACCGGGCCCTGGCAGGGTTCGGGCAATTGGTGTCATAAGCGTCAGAACGGACGCGGGAATCTAGGAAACCCCCGCGCCTGCTTCTTCGTCGGCCAGGCGTCGCAGCATCAGTCGGATCATCCCCATATAAATTATCGTCTCCGCCGTGTCGTTGCAATATCCATAATGATTGCTCAGACTACGATCATTCGACAGCCAGGAGAATGTCCGCTCGACCACCCAACGCTTGGGCAGGAGTTTGAAGCCCTTCAAGTCGTCATTGCGCTTGACGATCTCCAGGACCCACTGACAGAAGGAGGCGACCCAGGCGATCAACTTTCCCGCATAGCCGCCGTCGGCCCAGACCCGTTCCATCCTCGGCCACGCGCCGGTGAGCCGAGCCCTGGCGAAGACGAGCTTGGCCCCGTCACGGTCTTGGATGTTCGCGGAATGGACGACCACCGCCAGCAGTAACCCCATGGTATCCACAAAAATGTGCCGCTTGACCCTGTTGATTTTTTTCCCCGCGTCGTAGCCCCGTTGCCCGCTGGTCCGTGTCGCCTTAACGGTCAGGCTATCGATGCTGCCGGCGCGAGGCTCCGACTCCTTCCCGGCCGCCCGGCGCACGCGGGAGCGCAGCGCGTCATGAATCCGCTGCCAGAGCCCGGAGCGGCGCCATTGATGGAAGTAATCCTGGACCGTGCCCTCCTGGGGAAAGTCGTGGGGGCAAGGCGGACGAAGGACAACCAGACCTCAGGACGTATTCGATCGCATTGACGACCTCACGGAAGTCGGCCTTGCGCGGCACGCCCACCGAGAAGGGCGGGGGCAACATCGGCTCCGGGATGGCCCATTCGGCATCACTGAGATCGCTGGGATAGGGCCGGCGGGGCTGGGTGTCTATGAGCAGCTCCGGAGGCGAGGGCTGAATCACGAGCCGAAGTTCACCCCGGGCGGTGCAAACCGTCCAGAGACCCGTAGCTCCCGCGCCCGTTCTGAGGAGCCCCTGGGGTCAGACGAGGGACGACGGTCGAAGGATCCGGGATGGACGAAGTCGCAAAAGTAGCGCACGCTAGTGGATGACGAGTCGAACCTATCGGAGCCGGGATGGTCTCTGCCGACGAATGGGAGAATCCCATCACAGCGCATCCGGAGCGGGTCTAGACGGATGTCGATCCAGAGCGATTGCGGCCGAGCCGTGGTGACCTGGATCGCAGCCGACTGGATCCCCAAAGCCTCCCGCTCCGCTCGGGCCAAACCGTCAAGCCTCGATCGTCGTCACCCGGGACCTTGTTATCATCGACGTAGATCACGCGGCACGCGTGGCGGCCGAAGAGAGGCGAGCGGTGGATGCACTTGTGAGCGATTTCCCGACAGCCGCCCGCGGTGATTCGATCCTGGACCTCCCTACGGTGACCACGATGAGCGTTCCCTCGGGCATCAAGGATATTCTTCAAGACCTCATCACCACCGGCCTGATCCGGATTCGGGCCCTCGCGTGGGAGGGAGCCGCCGATCGTTGTGCGATCGAGGCGGACCATATCCACAACCTGCCCTCCCTGCTGGCCCACGAGGAGCCCGATGGGCTGGTCCACTACGGGGAAGTTGAGCGACCTTCCCATATTCGACAATCCGGTCCGACCCATCTCGCGATGTGGGAGCCGCTCTGGCGGTGGCTGCAAGCCCATATCGAAGGCGTGGTGACGGCCCAGGCGAGCCGGTAACATGCTGCTGCGATCCGGCCGGTCCCGTCGTTGCATCGTCCCGGGGAAAGTTCGACTTCCATGATCCTGATCTCGGCGAATGGCCTCGGCCGGCAGTACAGTGGCGATCCGATCTTCCAGGACCTGGCGTTCGAGGTCCGGGCCGGCGAACGGATCGGCCTGGTCGGACCCAATGGGGCCGGCAAATCCACGCTCATGAAGCTCCTGGCCAGCATCGACAAGCCCGACTACGGCGACCTCTACATCCGCCCGGGAATCCGGGTCGGCCTGCTTCGCCAGCAGCCGGATTTCGCACCTGGCGAGACGATGATCGACGTCGTCAAGGCGGGCCTGGCCTCGCTGATCGAGCTCCAGCACGAGCTGGAAGAGGCCGCACAGGAAATGGCCGAGGCCGACGACGAGGCGGACCGCCTCCGCGCCGCCGCCCGATACGATACCCTCCACGAACAACTCGAACACCAGGATGCCTACTCGATCGACCACCGCGTCGAGGAGGTCCTCTCGGGGCTCGGCTTCGCCGAGTCGGAGTTCCACCGAGACGCCTCTCTCTTCTCCGGCGGCCAGCAATCGCGAATGATGCTCGCGAAGCTGCTCCTCCAGAGCCCCGACCTGATGCTCCTCGACGAGCCCTCGAACCACCTCGACATCGCCACCACCGAATGGCTCGAAAATTACCTCTCCCGCCAGCCGGTGGCGATGGTGGTCGTTAGCCACGATCGATACTTTCTCGACAAGGTCGTGACCAAGATCTGGGAGCTGCATGACGGGCGGCTCTCCGCCTACCCAGGCAACTACAGCCAGTACTGGAAACTCCGCTCCGAAAAGGCCAAGGTTCTGGAACGTCAGGCCGAGCGCCAGGAAGAAAAGGCCGAAAAACTCAAGGCGTACATCCGAAAATACGGCGCGGGCCAGCGTGCCACCCAGGCCCACGACCGCGAACGGAAACTCGAACGGCTGGAGCGCGAGCGGGTCGACACCATGCGTGATGTCGTCGGACCCTACATGGGCTTCGACGAGGTCGATCGCTCCGGCGATATCGTCGTCGAGGCGCGCAAACTCTCCAAGGCGTTTGACCGGCCGCTCTTCACCAACCTGGACATGACCATCGATCGCGGCCAGTGCGTCGCCGTGATCGGCCCCAACGGCGCAGGGAAGACCACGCTGATCCGCACCCTGATCGGCCGCGAGAAGCCGGACTCGGGCGAGGTCCGGCTTGGGCATAAGGTGCAAATCGGCTACCACGACCAGGGCCTGCAATCGCTTGACCCGGAAACCACGGTCGTCCGCGCCGTCTGGCCCGAGGACGACCCGGAATGGGTCGAGGGCGACGTCCGCGACCTGCTCGCCCGCTTCGGCCTCTCTGGCGAAATCGTCTTCCACACGGTCGGCCAGTGCTCCGGCGGCGAGAAAGCCAAGGCGGCCCTCGCCCGCCTCTGCGCCACCGGCGCCAACCTCCTGGTGATGGACGAGCCGACAAACCACCTGGATATCTGGTCTTGTGAGGCGCTCGAACGCTCGATCAACGAGTTCGAGGGGACGGTCCTGGTTGTCAGCCACGACCGCTATTTCCTGAACCGGGTGGCCGACCGATTGATCCAGGTCGCCGACGGCAAGGCGCGTGTGATCGAGGGAGATTACGAGACCTTCCAGCACCTCGCGCAGAAGGAGAAAGAACGCGCCTCCGCGAAGGCCCAGGCCGCGGCCAGTCCCTCCCCTGCCCCGTCTCGCACACCAAACACGCCCCCCGCGAGCAGGCCGAAGCGAAAATTCCCCTACCGCAAGGCCGCCGAGATCGAGCGCGAAATCGGCCAGTGCGAACAGGAAGTCCTGGAGCTGGAAGACCTCCTCGGCCAGCCCGCAACCTATCGCGACCCCTCAAAGGCCATCACCACCCAGGACCGACACCGCGAACTCAAACAAAAGCTCGAATCCCTCTACGAACACTGGGAAACAGCCCTGGAAGCCAATTGGTAATTTGTAATTCGTTCTTTGTAATTAGTTATGAGTCATCGAGCGGCCTGCTTACCCGGAGAAGGCAACCCGCCGCTCCTCACGATCACTTGCCGGCGAACCAATTACCAAGAACCAATTACCAAGAACCAATTCGATGCCCGACCCCCGCAAAGTCCTGACGACGATCCGACGAGCCACCGAGTTGCTCCGCGCGACGCCCGGGCGGAGAGGTGGGGTGGTTGAGCCGATCGGGGCGGCCGAGATCATGGTCGTGGGAGACCTGCACGGCAACATTCCGGCCTTCAAGAAGGCGCTGACCATCGCGGCGCTGGACAAAAACCCGGGCCGCCACCTGGTCCTCCAGGAGTTGATCCACGGCCGGCTGATGTACCCGGACGAGGGCGGCGACCGCTCGCACCAGCTTGTCGACGTGGTCTCGGCGCTGAAGTGTCAGTATCCCGACCGGGTCCACGTGATCCTCGGCAACCACGAGCTTTCCGAGCTGACCGGCCGGATCATCGGCAAGGACGGCAAGGCCCTGAACCTGGTCTTCCGACAGGGGATCAAGACCGCCTACGGCGCCTCGTCCGACGAGATCTACGAGGCGTATAAAGGGATGTTCGCCGCGATGCCGCTGGCGGTCCGATCACCGAACCGGGTGTTCGTCTGCCACACGCTCCCCGACGAGGACGACCTCGACCGCCTGGATCTCTCGCTTCTGAAGGCCGATTCCTGGCCGGCCGAGTCGATGCAGCGCCGGGGAACGATCTACGCGATGACCTGGGGCCGGGACACCGACCCCGAGGTCGCCAACCGCTTCGCCGCGATGGTCGACGCCGACCTCTTCGTTTGCGGCCACCAGCCCTGCGACGAGGGCTTCCGCCAGGCCAACCACCGAACCATTATCATCGACGGCACTGATCCCTATCCGGCCTATTGCCTGTTCTCCGCGACGGAGCCCACGACCATCGATGCACTTCTCCAGTGCGTCCAATTACTGTAAAACACCAACCGCGAGAATCACAGTCATCCCCCTGCCGCATCCGGCAGAAGTGGATGGGCACGGGCTCGATGCCGGCTCAATTGGTCCCGCGGTCGATCCATCGCGCGAGGGCCTCGGGGGTCGGCGCCTGCTCGTCGAGGACCAGCATCGACGGCGATCCCGCCTTCTCGTATGAGGCGCGGGCCCAGGTCGGATCGATCGCGTCGACACGGCCAAAGATCCAGAGCGGCTCGGGCGCCGAGAGGGCCGCCGAACCACGGAGTCCGGCCGATTGCTCGCGACCGGGAAGGTCGATCGTCGACGGCCAGGCGTCCGCGTGGCTCCCGGTCGGTGGGGGCGGGAGCTCGATCGCCGTCCGGGCCAGGCCGGGCAACATCGGACGCGCCAGCATCACCTGATAGCCCGATTCCCCAAGCGCCACCAGGCTCAACTCTCGCACGTCTTCCTGCGATCGGCACCAGGTCAGCACCGTCGCCAGGTCCTGCATTTGGTCGGCGGTTGTTGATGGGTTGTAGGTCTCGGAATGGACGGTTTCGGGACGGTGTGCGATCGGGTCGCGCGGGTCGATGGATTCGCCGACGAAGAGCGGGTCCAGCCCGACCACCTGTTCGCCCATCGCCAGGAGCGATCGGACCAGCTTCGTCGGCTCGCCGTCGCCCGAGGCGAGGCCGGCCTTGCCCGACGGGTGGACAATCACCGTGAGCCGCCCCGACGATCGCGCGGGGATCAGCCGGACGATCGGAATCGCCTCGCTCGACTTCTCGCGGTCGAGCTCGGCGTGCAGGACCTGGTAGCCCTCTCGCGCGATCCGACGGATCGCACGCGACTCGATCGAGGAATATGGCGGATCGACGATCCCCGTCCGTATCGCCAGCGCGGTTTTCAGGATCCGACGGCCGGCTTCCCATCGCGATTCGTCGGAGGTTGGAGCGATCGCGTCGAGCTGGCGGCGTCGGGTCTCGATCAGGTACGATTCGAGTTGTTCGGGCGTCTTCCGGTCCATCGGTGCGGGGTGGTTCGGGCCGAAGGTCAGGAGGTCTTCGGGCTTCTCGGGCTGCTGCTTCCCTTCGCGGGTTTTCTCGGGCTCGTCGATGCCGAGCAGCCATCGCCCCATCGCCGCGTAGACGGCATTTCGGCTCGTCTGGTTGTAGTTGTGCGGGAAGTCGAAGACCTGCGCGCCGACGCGGTTCGTGGAGCCGATCAGCGAATAGACGCCCCGGATCGCCGGGTAAGCCCGCTCCATCGTGAGCTTCGTCCAGTCGCCGGAGGCCCCGACCATGAAGAGCGGGCGTGGGGCGCACATCGCGGCGAATTCGACGTTGTCGGTGCCGATCCGAAGGCCGGCGGCGTTCTCGCAAACGCAGCCGCCCTGGAAGCTGTCGGAAACCATGACCACGGGCGCGGAGAACTTGATCCGGTCGTCGAGCGCGGTCAAAAGGAAGGTCTGTGTGCCACCGCCCGACTCGCCCGTGCAGCCGATCCGGGTGACATCGACGTCCGGAAGCGAGGTCAGCCAGTCGAGCGCCCGGATGCTGTTCCAGGTCTGGAGCGTCGGCAAACTGAGACCCCAGTGGCGGAGGCGGTCGTTCAGAAATTCATGCGTAAACGGTTTGCTGTCGTTGTAGCCGACCATGTCGTACATGAAGACGGCGCAGCCGAGCTTTGCCCATCGAATGCAGCGCTGCTGGACCTCGGGATTGAGCCGACCATCTTCCCAGTGGCCGTGTGGGCAGAGGATACCGGGGATCTTGCCGGAGGCGGTTTCGGGTCGATACAGATTGCCGCTCAGTGTGAAGCCGGGGAACGTTTCCAGAACGATCTTCTCGATGGTGTAGCCGTCGCGATGAAGCTTGCCGAAGACCCGGGGCTTCAGGGGTGCCTTCGGGAAGATCGGCCAGAGGCCGAGCGTGACCAGCAACTGGTCGCGGAGATGCGTCCGGCGATCGAGCCAGGCCTCGGCGGTGGACGGGGCCTCAAACTCGGCCCCCTGCTGGTTTGTCCGGACCTCGCCTCGGCGTCGATCCGGTGAAGCCTCGATCGTGTCGATCCGGCCGCGAAGGAGGTCAAGGCTCGGCATTATCGATTTTTGAGTGCTGAGCCGCAGGATCGCGGGGACGGGTCGCGGGGCGGGCCTGGATCTGGCTTTTTTCTTCGCGGCGGTTTTCTCCGGCGGCGATTTCTCCTCGGGACCAACGACGACGATTTTGAGCCGACGATCGTGGGCGATCTTCGCCGTGCCGATATCGTGCCATCGAGGGACGGTGTCGCCGGGGCGATGCTGGAGCTTGAGGGTGATCGTCTCGCCTTCGGTGGTCAGGCTCCAGTCGTCGCGCGAGGGTGCCCAGACAGAGACGGTCGCCTCGCCCACAAGGCCAGTGGTGACGCCATTCGCGAGCGCGGGGAAGTCGCTGGCCGGGTAGATGACCGAGGTGACCGGCTCGGCGGCGTGGGTGGTTGTTGTCAGGGCGAGGAGGATCGCGTGCGTTGCGATCCATCCGAGGAATCGGGGGGAGGAATGGGACGGTGGCATTGCGGTCGGAACTCCGCTCCGGGTGACATCGCGGCGCGGGGCCGATCCGGCGCCGACCTGGCGTTTCATCGTAACCGGCCGAAGCGCGAACACAAGCGGCGAGGGAACGCCGAGCGCCGGGAACGTCGAGATTGGGAGAAGGCCCGGTTTGAGGAACACGGCGAGAAACCTCGGCGGATGTGGGAATGAGAGAGTTCGCCCTTGTAGGAGAAATCCCCGGCTTCCGACCCGGACGAAGTCACATGAAGCTCGCCCCTGTCATGATCGCGGTCGCGGACGCTCTCGTTTTCTCGCAACGGCGATCCGTGATTCCGACTTTTGTCCGACATACCCCGTTGCAATCGCCAGGGGAATGCGTAAGTTGGATGTCCGGGCCTGGCGAGGGCGGCGGGCGGGCAGACATCTTCGGGGGCGGGCGATGGCGGAAGTCACGACGGTCGGAAAGCGGATTCTCGGCAACGTCGAAAAGGTGATTATCGGCAAGCGGTCGGAGATCGTCCTGGCGCTCGTCGCCTACTTTTCCGAGGGGCATATCCTGCTCGAGGACGTCCCAGGCGTCGCCAAGACGATGCTGGCGCGGGCGCTGGCGAGTAGTGTCGGGGCGGTCTTCAAGCGGGTGCAATGCACGCCCGACCTGCTCCCGACCGATATCACCGGAGCCTCGATCTTCAACCCCAAAACAACCGAGTTTGTGTTCCGGCCCGGTCCGATCTTTTCGCAGATCTTCCTCGCGGATGAGATCAACCGCGCCACGCCGCGCACTCAGGCCGCACTGCTGGAGGCGATGGCCGAACGTCGGGTCTCGGTCGATGGAACGACCTACGACCTTCGGCCGCCGTTTCTCGTCATCGCGACGCAGAATCCCGTCGATCATGAAGGGACGTTTCCGCTCCCCGAGGCACAGCTCGACCGGTTCCTCGTTCGGTTGAGTCTGGGATATCCCTCGGCCGAGGAGGAGGCGGCGATGCTCGCCCGGCTCCAGCTCCGGCACCCGATCGAGGAATTGCAGGCCGTCGTCACGGCCGAAGATATCCTTCGGTGTCAGCAGGAGGTCCGGACAGTTCGCGTCGATGAAAAGGTGAATCGCTATATCGTCGAGATCATCCGGAAGAGTCGAGAACATCCCGATGTTTTACTCGGCGGCAGCCCGAGGGCCTCGCTGGCGCTCTATCGGTCGTCGCAGGCGATGGCGGCGATTCGAGGGCAAGGCTATGTCACGCCGGATGAGGTCAAGCGAATGGCGCACGCCGTGCTCGGCCATCGTCTGATCCTCAGGCCCGAGAGCCGGCTTCGGAAGGTCACGACCAGGCAGGTGATCGAAGAACTGCTGGAGATGGTCGCCGTGCCGACCGGCGCGAGGGTTCTGGCCTGATGCGATGGTTCGTTGTCATTGTCGGCATCCTTCTCCTCGCGGTCGTGCTCGACCTCGCGCTGATCGCCTGCGCGATGCTGGCGATTCTGGGCCTGATGCTCGTCAGCCGGTTCCTCAGCCGGGCCTGGATTGAGAACCTTGAGGTTTCTCGCGAGTGCAACCGCGTCGAGGCCGAGGTTGGGCAGACGATCGCGGTTGTCGTCACGATCGAGAACCGAGGCGGGATTCCGATCGCCTGGGCGCTCGTCGAGGACATGTTACCCCGAGGCGCGATCGTCTCCCGGCCGCCGAGGATCGAGGTCAAGGGAAGCCGGATCGCCGTCGCGATGCTCCGCCCATTCGGGCGAAAGACGCTGAATTATCAACTCCACTTTGCGATGCGAGGCTATTACCAGGTCGGGCCGATGGTCCTTGAAACAGGTGACCTCTTCGGTCTGCATCGGCGGTTTCGGGTCGTTACGGATCCTGTTTATATTATCGTCTATCCGAAGGTCGTCCCGCTGCCGGGCTACGACATCGCCTCGCGACGTCCAATCGGCGAGATCCGGCTGACTCATCGATTGTTCGAGGATCCGACGCGGATCTCGGGCGTCCGAGCGTATCAGCCAGGCGATTCGCTGAACCGAATTCACTGGCGCGCGACCGCCCGGACGGGCGTTTTGCACAGCAAGGTTTACGATGCATCGACCATCGCCGGCGCCTCGATCGTCCTGGATTTTCACCGCGAAAGCTATCCCGCGCGGAACGAGCCGGGGCGCTCGGAACTGGCTGTCACCGCCGCGGTGGCGCTGGCAAACGCCGTCGCGCTGATGGGACAGCCTGTCGGATTGATCACCAACGGCCGAGACGCCGCCGACCGCATCCGACGCCGCGACCAGATCGCCCGGCACGACGCCGGCCGGGCCGGGAGAGACGCCGTACGACGGCGTGCCTCGATGCGAGAAAA
This sequence comes from Planctomycetales bacterium, assembly GCA_027449865.1. GTDB lineage: Bacteria > Planctomycetota > Planctomycetia > Isosphaerales > Isosphaeraceae > JAKAUH01. Next base: position 21,040 of record DAIDKV010000061.1, on the reverse strand, counting down.
CGACGACCGGCTCCGTCCGCTGGTCGTTCCTCACGGACGCGGAACCGAGGTCTTTGCCCGCATCCGAGAGACACTGGCACGCGTCGAACTGAGTGACGGTCTGTCCTTCGACCATCTCTTGATCGAGGCCGAGCCGAGGCTGCCACGCGACGCCACCGTCGTCGCCGTGCTGGCGAACGTGACCCCCGAGGCGGCCGTCTCGCTCGGACGACTCCGGCGACAGGGCTTCGCCGTCAGCGCGGTGCTGCTCGCCTTCGATGAGGTCGAACGCATCGACTCCGCCAGCCCACTCATCGCCGAGGGCATCCCCGTCCGGGCCCTCTCCGATGAGGAAGAACTCTATCGGTTCTGCGAGCTCTCGCTCGTTTCGCCCCTTTGAGATTCTCGGAGCCGCATGCGATGGCCCGCAATCGTTCCCGAGGCACGCTGGTCGATTACCTCGTGGCCGCGATCGAGCCAGCGCTCATTATGGTGATGGTCGGCAGCCTCATGTTCTTCCTCCTCGATACCTGGTATCAGGGCGAGGCCGTCGACCGCCTGCGCTGGATCCTTTTCTGGTTTGTTTTTGGGATCGTTCTCATCACCCGAATCAGCATGCAGATCGGCGGCGAACTCGCCAGGGGCTATGGCGCGGCGCTCGGCGGGGCCGTCGCGCTGGTTGGGACCGTGCTGAGCGGGTTTCAGCCGGTTCTGCTCCTCGTGATGGGCTTCGTCTGGTGGGCCACACACAAGCTCACCTTTGATTGCACCCTCATCGATGAGGATCAGGATGCCGGTGTCGGCCTGCTCCAGCAGAGCGGACTCGACACAGCGGCCATTCTTGATGACAAGGATGAGACCGGCCCGGATTTCGAGCCCGATCCCGATCCCGATTCGATGAGCTCGACCCTCATGCCCGATCGTCCCTCGTGGAAGTTCTGGGCCCGCGAGCCGGACGAGGCCCGGCGCCCCCATGCGCCGGGGGTCTGGCTGATTTACTTTACGGTCGGCTCGCTGCCGGTATATGCACTCGGGCAATGGCTGGCGCCTGGAGTCGCGGAGGATCGCCTCGGGTGGACGTTTATTTATTTCCTCGCGTACATCGGTAGCGGGATGGGACTGTTGCTGGCGACCAGCTTCCTGAACCTGAGACGCTATCTCCGGCGTCGGAAACTCAGGATGCCGGCCGCGATGACCGCGACCTGGCTGACCACGGGCGCCCTGATGATCGCCGGCCTCACGGCCGTCGCCGCGTTGCTGCCAATCCCGCTGGCCTCGGTGCGTCAGGGGAACTCCGCGCGCGGGGCGAGCGGCCTTCACGCCTCGAAATACGCCGTCCTGAAGGATAGCGGCGCGCAGGGCGAGGGCGCCCAGAGCGAGGGCAAGGCGGCGGCGAAATCAGACGGAAGCGAGAAGTCGCCGGGCCAGGCCAGGGGCTCGGGCCGGCAGAACGACGCCGGCGCGAAGCAACAGGTCCACGGCGACGGTCGAGAGGGCGGCGCGGGCGGCAAGGGCGAGGCGAAATCCGGGCAGGCTCAGGGAAAAACCGGCGCGGCGAAGGGTGGCCGGGAGGGCAAGAGCGGTGCCAAGTCGGACCGCTCAAACCAGGGCGGTAAGGGACAAGAAACCTCGTCCGAGGCGAAGGATCAGAACGCCGGCAAAGGTTCCTCCGCCGAGCCGAAGCCGACCGGTAGCGAGCCGGGTTCGTCGACTCCCCCCGCCCGGATGCCGAGCCTGCCGAATCTTCCAATCCCACCGCTCGGTTTTTTGCAGGTGCCGATAATGATCGTCGGCATTTTGATCGTGATCGTCGGAGTGATCTGGTACTGGCGCGACCTGGTCGCGGTCCTACGCGCCATCCTGGCATCGATCCTCGGCGGGTTCGGGTTTGGGTGGACACGGCGACGCAAAGAGGACGAACAGGCCGACAAGATGGAGCCCGAGGCGCCGCCCCGACCCTTTTCTTCTTACGCGAACCCGTTCGACATCGGCATGGATCGCCAGGTCTCGCCCGAAGACCTGGTGATCTACAGCTTCGAGGCTCTCGAAGCCTGGTCTTATGAAAACGCCCTTGCACGCTCGCCAAACGAGACGCCGGTTGAGTTTGCCGGTCGGATTGTCGAGGCTCGCGTGGCGATCGGCCCGGACGCGGCACGACTGGCTGGGTACTTCACCGCGATCGTCTACGGCCGGCAGTCCTTCGGGCCGGACATCCTACCGCCGCTCCGGCGGTTCTGGCGTGCCCTCGAAGGAAGAACCGTCGAGGCAACCCCGTAAGATGGCACCCCCAGTCCTGGAACCAGGCCAGGCACAGAATTCGCCAGCACATCCCACCCCGTATTCAAAGAATGATTGCTAACACACTTTTTCATAATTCTTCTACACCCGGAGAGGCGATGTACGATCGATCCATCGGGTTGCCTCCGGAACGGGTCTGAAAATCCGTCGAGCCGCCAGGTCGGGATGATCCGGGGCGCGGGATCGGTTAGGATCGTCCGGGGCACCGGGCGGACTGGCCCGCGCCCTCCGTCCCATTCGCCGACCCGCCCCGACGGTGAGCCCATGATCGAGATCAACGAACGGATCGCCATCCCTGACGACGAGATCGCGATGGAATTCATCCGCGCCTCGGGGCCGGGCGGGCAGAACGTGAACAAGGTTTCCACGGCGGTCCGGCTCCGGTTCGACGTCCGGGGCTCGGCCTCGCTGCCGGCGGACGTTCGCGACCGGCTGATCCGCCTGGCTGGCCGCCGCCTTGGCGACGATGGCTTCCTGACGATCCATGCCCGATCCGAGCGCACCCAGGAGGCCAACCGTCGCGACGCGATCGACCGGCTCGTCGAACTGATCCAGCGCGCCTGCGAGCGGCCGAAGGCCCGTCGCGCCACCCGGCCGACGGCCGCCTCGCGCGAGCGCCGGCTGGAGGGCAAGCGCCGACGCGGCGAGACCAAGCAGGGCCGCCGAGGGCCCCGGACCGGCGGCGAGGACTGATCCCAACCCGATTCAACAGGAGAAATCTCGATGCTCGCGCTCTCCGCCGCCTTCCTGGGCCTGGTCGTCGCCGGGCAGGCCCCGTCCGAGAGCTGGACCCCGCTCTTCAACGGCCGGAATCTCGACGGCTGGTACACCTTCCTCGAAAAACACGGCAAGGACAGCGACCCCGAGAAGATTATCACGATCGAGGACGGTCAGATCCACCTTTACAAGCACGCAAAGGATGGCGGCCGGGTTGTGATGGGGTACATCTCCACCGATCGTGAGTACGGCGATTATCACTTCCGGCTGAAATATCGGTGGGGCGCGAAAAAGTTCGAGCCGCGATACAAGATGAAGCGCGACGCCGGCCTGTATTACCACATCACCGGTCCGGACAAGGTCTGGCCGCGCGCACTCCAGTTTCAGATCGAGCGGACAAACGTCGGCGACCTGATCGCGCTGTACGGCATGCAACTCGACACAACGATCGATCCGAAGACGCGATCCGAGAAGATGCCGACCTTTCAGCCGGAGGAACAGGGAGGAGCCTCCTACGTCCTGGGCGGCCGAGGGATCGCGTATTTGCGGCACCTGGCCGGCGACCACGAGCGCGAGGGCTGGAACACGGTCGAGGTGATCGCCCGGGGCGCGACCACGACGCATATCCTCAACGGCCAGGTCGTGGCCCGTGGAAAGGCCGTCCGGCTGGTCGATCCGGAGAAGCCCGGCGCACCGGCGCCGATGACTCGCGGTCGGATCGCGCTGGAGATCGAGGCGGCCGAACTGTTTTATCGCGACGTCGAGATCCGGTCGCTCCCAGCCGAGTCGGGACGCACGAGGTAAGACGGCGCCGGATGGACTCGTCGCGATCGAGTCGAAGAGAGGTCGATGGATCGTCTCGACCCCTCCTTTTCGCCCTCTCGTGCTTTCGTGGTCTCTGTGTGCATTAGCGAATGGATCGCGAAAGCGCGAGAGGAGGCAGACAACGGCAAGAGGGCGGATTCGGCGAGGCCGCCGTCGGGTGCGTCCTACCAGTAAGTGTAGCCGAGGATCGAGACCTCCCACCGATCCGGATCGGGGGGGAGTTCCTTCACATACGGCCCGGTCGCTTCGAGGACCGCTCTGGCCGAGCATGAGCCGTCCCCGAGGACATCGAGGATTCGGGCGATCCGCCCGGCGTGCCCCCGATCGTCGTCGAAGCCGCCGTTGATCCCGCCGATCACCTCGTCCGGATCCATCAGCAGGTACCGCCCGAAACTCCCGGCGACCTTCGACAGGAACACCTCGACGGCCTCATCCGGCAGGCGTCCGTCGATGGCGGAGAGCAGGAGGGGCCTGCGGCGTTCGAACGCCTCCAGGGCAGGATCCTTCTCGGCGGAGAGCCGGACCTCCTCCCAGCGCGCCCCGCCGTAATCAACCTCGATGAGGCGGACATCGCCGGGCCTGAAGAAGAAGAACCAGGCGAGCGGAATTGTCCAGCGCGAGTCGTAATAGCCCACTTCCGGCGCGTCCCAGGCGTCGGGCCGATCGTCCGAGTAGAGATAGGCCCTGTCCGCCATGCGAGATCTCCAGCGCGGAGCGATTCCAGGCGCGACCGCCGGCCGGAGATCGCCCCCAGACCGGTCCGCTTCACGCCGCGGGCGATCCCCATCCTACAACGCCGACGCCTCGCCCGACGACCTCATCGCTCAGTTCCGCGGATGGAAGAGCGTGACCTTCTGAAACCGACCAGGGGCCGCGGTCTCGCCCGGGTTTCGATCGTAGGTCACTAGAAGCTGGATCGTGGTCCCGAGCCCGCCCTGACGGATGCTCAGCACCGAGAGGCCGCCGGCCGTCGAACTCGGTTCAAGGGTCGCGTACCGGTTCGCCCGCCGTCGCTCGCCATTCGGAACCAGCCAGATCGTGTTCCCGCGCGAGACGCCGTCGTCGCCGATCGCCGAGGTGAGGACCACCGTCCCGCCCATCTCGGCGACGTGCTCCATCGCGACAAGTTGCTCGACACCCCCCTCGGGATGCCCGGCGTCGAACCCGAAGAGCGACCGGAAGGCCATCGCCGCGCCGGGTGAGGGCGGCGTGGTGATATCGGCGGCCAGGGCCCGGATCTTATCGCTCGGCCGGCGGAGGCCAAGAACCAGCTCTCGCCGCCCGCCGCCCTCCCGGATCGCGAGCCCCTCGACCCTCCGTCCTTCGATGGCCGCCGCGTCGAGCTTCAGCGCCTTGAGCGCCTCATCGATCGATCGTGAGAGATCCCAGCAGGCGACCGAGGCGTCGTCGATCGCCGGGGCCTCGCCCTCCTTCAGCCGGAACCGGACCAGCCACCCTCTCGCGGCGCGTTCCTCATCGGTCCGTCCGCTGTTCGAGCCGACGAGGTAGAAATTCCCCTTCGAGTCGGCCGCAAGGCCCGCCCAGTCGGGGCCGGTCCCGGTCGCCTCGGGAAACTTCGGCGAAAGCATCGGCCTGCCAACAATGGCGCTGGTGGCCACGTCAACGATGTGAAGCGATCCGCCTCGGGCATCGGCGACCATCGCCCGCTGTCCGTCGCCGATCGTCGAGATTCCGGCCGGGACGATGGCCGTATCCGGTCGATTCTCTCGAAGGAACGGCATGGGGGTTGTCGCCGACTCGAGCCGGTAATGGTGAGCGTGAGCCGCCGCGGCGAAAAGGCCGGCGATCCCCAGGACAAGAGCCAGTGCCCGGGTCGGGCGGCTCGGCAGGATTCGCATCGTGGACGACTCCTCGGTGACAGGATTCAGGCGAGATCGGAGCCTCATCCTATCGCCCGACGATGAACCTCGCGTGTTGGTGAGGAGTCGGTCTCGCGAATTCCGGCACTTTCAGGCTTCGAGCTGTCCGCGCCGCTCGAGAGCCTTGTAATGGACGAACGAGTAGACAATTGGGATCAGCATCGGCACGAAAAGCAGGACGAACCCCACCCAGATCGGCGCTCCGAGAAAGAGCGAGAGAAATCCAACCGTCCCCGAGGCGGTCATCACCCAGGCGGCAAGCCGGTGAGTGTCGTTCCAGACCCGCTCGCTGGCGAGCGTCCAAGGAACGCGAATGCCGATATAAAAATTTCTCCGCACCTTGCCCATCACGTTCCCCATCAGTGCGAAGAACAGGAAGATTCCCGCCATCAATGCCCGGCCGATGTCGAACGTGTTGTCGCCATGCACGGCCTGAACGGTCGCATGGAGGATCACGAGCTGAAGATAAACAAACAGGCCGATCGTGAGGTCCATCAGGTAGAGATACGTCCCCCGGAACGATTCGACCTCGAAGTGGCGAGGCGAGAGCGCGGGTAGGAAGTAGAAGAGAGCCAGCAAGGGGAGGCTCATTACCGGGAGAAGGAACAGCGTCCGTTTCCCGCCGTAACCATCGACCTCGCCCCGGATGTTCCAGTGGGTCGGAATGCGATCGGGGAGCCCCGGGTAATACCAGGCGGTTACGCCAACCCCGAGGGCCAGCAAACCGAGGGCGATGATCCAGTAAATGCGGTTCATGGTTGGTTTTCCTTCCGGAATTCTCCCAGGCCGAGATGGTCCCAGAGCCGCGCCAGGACGTCCTCGAGCACCGTCGTATCGAGGGCGTAATAAACCTGGGTCCCTTCGCGACGCGACCGGACGAGCCCGGCCTCCTTCAGCACCGCGAAGTGGTGCGACATCGACGGCCGGCCCAGCTCGAACGCGTCCGACAGTTCCCCCGCCGTCCGCTCGCCCCCCGAAAGCATTCGGAGGACCTCGCGGCGCGTCGGGTCAGCCAGTGCCTTGAAGACCAGGTCGAAGTTCTTCATTCATCGTGGATTCGCCGGGGATCGCCGCTTATTTCGAAAATCGTCGAAATTCGGGGCGCGACGGTTGCGATTTCAGGAGGCCAGGCCCTCCAGCCGCGAGAGCCAGGAGGCGAAGTGCGGGCATTTCGAGCGGATCGCCTCCAGGCCGATCAGTTCGGCGACCTCGGGACCGACGACGGGCTTGGCGTTCTTGTATTTGGGGAACTCGGCGATGATCCGCTTGCTGGGGGCTGTTTGGGGGCCGTCGTCAATCAACTCGGGCGAGGCGTGGCTATCAGCGATGGCCCGGAGTTGCTCAACCTGCCGATCGCAATGTTCGTAGTGGAGACGGAAGGCCGCGGGGTCGCAAAACAGGACGGCCTCGAATTCGTGGAGCTGGATGTAAGGGACGAAAGGCGGGTCGCCGATGTCGTCAGCGAAAGCGCGTTCCAGGGCCTCGACGCGGGCGAGGGGATCGTGTCGGAGGTTTTCGCAATCTTGAAGGCCGGGGAAGCCGGGATGGATGGCGTAGAGGTCGATCATCGTTGTGAAGTAAACATCTCCGTAATGCTGCTGTACGAGGAAGTTGCGGATATCCGTTCGCATAGCCTCGTAGTTGTGCCCTCCGCCACGGTGAGCGATTCCTCTCCGCCGCGCGTGAGCGATCAAGGCCGGGCGATGGAGAAAGACGCCGAGGTTCGCGAGGTGCGGCTTGAGCAGGTTGTCGGCGAATTTCCTCTCGGTTTCGCCCTCGGCGAACAGGTAGAGCCGCGCCATCAATCTGGTCCCCCGCCGATGACGTTCTTCTCCCAGACCTCGCCCAGGCTGTATTCTTCGAGCCACGGTTCCAGCTCTGACACAGAGGGTCGCCGAAAGCTGGATTCCTTCCCCTCGCGATCGACGACGATGATGTCTTCCGGGTCGAATTGATCGAGGAAGGAACTCGACTGGGTCGTGACCAGGATCTGGGCGTCGTGTGACGCCGCCTTGAGGAGCGAGGCAACGAGGTTTAGGGCATAGGGATGCAGTCCCAGCTCGGGCTCATCCACGACGATCAGTTTCGGCAGTGCCTCCTCGGGCTGAAGCAGCAGGGCGATCAGGCACATGGCCCTCAGGGTCCCGTCGGAGAGCTGATGCGGGCCGAAGATTTGATCCGATCCCGGATGTCGCCAGTTGAGGAGGATCTCCCGATCATTCGGGCCGGTCGGGAGGAGATCGAAGTCGTGAAAGAACGGCGCGGCGAGGCGGATCGTTCGGACGATTCGGTTGTAGGCGCTACTCTCCCTGGTGTTTTGCAGCCGGTACAGGAACGCGGCGAGATTGGCCCCATCGGATAGGAGTTGCTGATTGTCCCCGACGTAGCCATATTGCCGGATTCGCGACGTGGCCGACGTATCGTGAAAATGATAGGCCCGGCATCCGCGAAGTTGTGCGTCGAGGGCAATGGCCGTCGGCTTTCCTCGGGGGACATCGTCCCGAAACAGGGCCTCTCGCTGGCCCGTACCCAGAGAGACCCTTTTCGCATGGATCTCGTTGTCCATCTTTTCGGCCAGCAGGCACTCGGTCTGGAAGTAGAGGCTATCATCTGCCGCATAGGACAGGTGGAATTCGTACGAATCCACGGGCGACCCGTCCTCGAAGAGCGGTCGAGGGTCCTCGAACACCAGTCGCGCATGGATCCCCGAGGTTGTCCCCGGGCCGTAGTAAAGCAGCGAATGCGCCCGTCCGGACGCCGCGATGTAACTCTGCATCCGCCCGGCCGCCATCTCGCCGATCATCTTGAAGAACGAGACGAGGTTGCTCTTGCCGGCGCCGTTAGCGCCGATGAGGACGTTCAGCGGGCGAAGCTCCAGGTCCATCTCCCGGATGGACTTGAAGCCCTCCAGGCGCAGTCGTTTCAGCAAGGCCATGGTCCGCCCTCCGTCCTCGAATCCATCCCACTTCCATCTTACTCGAAATCGATCTCCTGTCGGGGACGGTGCGCGGGCGATCGTCGGGCCATCGCGTCGACGATCGCCTCCGGGTCGTCGGAGACGACGAGCAGGTCGAGGAACTCGCGGCGGACCAACCCCGCGGCGACGCCGTGGTCGAGCATCGCGATCAGGGGGTCGAAGTAGCCGGCGACGTTGAGCAGGCCCATCGGTTTGTGATGGAGCCTCAGCGCCGCCCAGCTCAGGGTCTCGAAGAACTCCTCAAAGGTCCCGATGCCGCCGGGGAGGGTCAAAAAGGCGTCGGAGTGCTGGGCCATCAGGGCCTTGCGGTGGTGCATGTCGGCGACGACGTGCAGCTCGGTAAGGCCATCGTGGGCAACCTCGCGCGAGGCGAGCGCCTCGGGGATCACGCCGACGACTCGCCCGCCGCCGTCGAGAACCGCATCGGCGACGACCCCCATCAGCCCGACCCGTCCGCCGCCGTAAACCAGTCCCAGCCCCCGATCGGCCAGGATCGCGCCAACACGGCGAGCGGCGTCGGCATACCTCGGGTTTGTACCGGCGGCCGAGCCGCAGTACACGCAGATCGATTTCATGGAGCGAGACCTGCCCGTTGCAAGAGATCGGTGGCCGGTGATAACGTGGGCGTGGGCACCGGAACCCCGAGAGGCGCCACTAACCCCTGGCGAGGGACTCCGGTTGGCCGATAATGTACCATGACCAGGGCCGGGACGTCGCAGGGCGTTGAGCACCGGCCGCGTACATCGAGCAGACCGGGTCCCCGAGGTGATCATGACCACGTCCGTGACGCCGCAAGGCGTTGAGCATCGGGCTGCTTACATCGAGCAGACCGGCCCCCCCGAGGTGATCCAGGTCGGCCATCTGCCCCGTCCCGAGCCGGGCCCCGGCCAGGTCCTGGTGAAGGTCTGCGCCGTTGGGCTCAACCCGATCGATCTGTATATCCGGTCGGGGCTCGTCGCAATGCCGATGGCCTTCCCCTACATCATCGGTAGCGATGTCGCCGGGAAGGTCGAGAAGGTCGGGCCGGGCTGCACACGGCTCCGCGTCGGCGATCGGGTCTGGGGCTCGAACCAGGGACTCCTCGGCCGGCAGGGCGTCGCCGCTGAATACGCCGCGATTGACGAGACCTGGCTCTACCCAACCCCCGCGCTCCTTCCCGACGCCGAGGCCGCCGGCATGGCGCTCGTCGGGATCACGGCGCACCTGGGCCTCTTCCAGCACGGCCAGCTCAAGCCCGGCGAGACGGTCTATGTCCCGGGCGGGACGGGCGGTGTCGGCTCGATGGCCATCCAGATGGCGAAGGCCGCCGGCGCCCGCGTCGCGACATCCGCCGGAAGCCCCGAGAAAATCGAGACCTGCCGGAACCTCGGCGCCGATCTCACCCTCAACTACAAGACCGACGAGATCCCAGCGAAGCTCCGCGAGTTCGCCCCCGAGGGGATCGACGTCTGGCTCGAAACCCAGCGCGAGCCCGACCTCGAAACGAATATCCCGCTGCTCCGCAAGTTCGGCCGGATGATCCTGATGGCCGGACGGACCGCAAAGCCTGCCCTTCCGCTGGGCGCCTTCTACCCGAGGAATTGCTCGCTCCACGGCTTCGCGATGTTCAACGCCACCCCCGAGCAGCAGCGTCGGTGCGCCGTCGATATCATCCGATGGATCGAGGAGGGGCAGCTCAAGGTCCTCATCGGCCGGACGTTCCCGCTCTCCGCCGCCGCCGACGCCCACCGCTTCCTCGAACAGAACACCCTCGGCGGCGCCGGGGCACTCGTCGGCAAGGTGGTGATTTCCGTGGAGTAGGGTTTTCGGCATTCGGTTTTCGGTTTTCGGTTTTCAGTTTTCAGTTTTCAGATCGGAAGTCCGGCGTGATCTCTTGTTCAAGCATTCAATCTGTAATCCTTCGGCGCGTCGCCCATGACGAGCTATCCACGGCTCGGACCGACATGGGCGTCCGACACCTCGGCCTGAAAACTGAAAACCGAAAACTGAAAACTGAAAACTGAAAACACATGAACCTCCTCACCACCTATGCCGGATCGATGATGGAAGGCTTCCTGCCGAGGGGCTGGGACCTGGCGCGGGTCGACGCCTGTTGCGCGTGCGAGCCGGGGTCGATCGGCGATCGGCAGCCGTGGTGGCATCCCGAGTTTGAGCCGGTCGCGTGCGGATCCGTGGCCGACTTCGACGTGATGATGGGCCACGAGATCGCCTCCACCATCCGACGATCCCGAGACCAGGGCCGGCTCGCCGCGCTGATCCTGCCGGTCGGGCCGATGGGGATGTATCGGTGGGCCATCTACTTCCTCAAGGAATGGGGAGTGTCCTGCGATCATGTTTACGGCTTCAACATGGACGAGTGGTCCGACCGCGACGGCGTGACCCTCCCCGCCGACCACCCGGGCGCCTTCCAGAACGCGATGGAAGCCGCCTTCTACGGTCCGCTCGGAAATCAGACCGTCCCGGCCTCGCAGCGATGGTTCGCCACGCCCGACCGGCTCCCCCAGTATGGCGATCGCATCCATGAGCTGAAGAATCAGGGCGCCGAACTGGTCGTGATCTTCGGGATTGGCCGGGTCTGCCACATCGCGTTCTGGGAGCCGCACTTCGCTGGTGAATACGCGAGCCTCGACGAGTGGAAGGCGCAAACCCACCGCCTCGGCGCTGTCCTGCATCCGCTGACCATCGAGCAGAACGCGATCACCAGCTTCAAGAGCCGGACAACACTCGTCCCCGCGTTCGCCAACACGATCGGCCCGGGTCTATTCCTCCAGGCCGACCGGATCATCGGCGGCGCCGAGGGGGTCTTCGACCGCGGGATGCAGTGGCAAGGCGCCAGCCTCTGGATGACCCTCCGCTACGGCCCGGATCCCTGGGTCCCCAGTTCGTTCATGCCCACCCTCCCCGGTCGGCTGTTCTATCACGTTGACCTCGCCGGCCCGCTCGCGCCCGATATGCATTAAGCCGGGATCAACGGCGACAGTCAGGCCGAAGCCGGATCCCAAGACGATCGACGACGGCGGTGCCTGGAGTCCGCCGGCGCCACCGGCGATGCCCGTGGAAGCATTCTTGCGGCCATTACCGCCCTGGGCCCCACTGCCACCGTGGACAGCCACGGCCCGGTTGGATTGGAGCCTCGCGCGATTCACCCGAGCAGGGTGCCTCCTGATATTATGCACCCGAACAGGGGATACATGGGATCGGCACCCCTGGCCCGATCGGCCATCGTCTAGCCCGGATTATTCACACCCACACAAGCAATTGGACTTTAGGGCAGTCCCTGCGTCCAAGATCGGGGGATCTTCATAAGTGAGTCGTCGGGTGCCATCGCTCCTCTGGTCCGAGCGCGAACCACCCCCTAACCCCCGGGCGATCCCGGTGGTCATCGGCTCACTTCCTTCAGGACATGACCACGGAGCGGCGGCATCACGACCCTATCCGGAGAGGATCACCGGCGCCATCGAATTCACGCCCCGGCTCACGGCGAAGAAGCCCTCCAGATGCGGCCAGCTCGACGACAGCCGCACGATCACCCGCCGGGCACGGGTGATCACCTCGGCTGCCACCTTGATCAACCGCGCCCGCCAGGTGCAGGCGAAGCCCTCCCCCAACGGATCGCGGCAACGACGACTGTTGAAGAACCGCTTGCGATCCGGCACATCGATCGCCGCCGTCGGCAGCTCGGCCGGCAGGCCCAATTCGGCGGCCGTGGGCGGCGCCTGAACGACGGCTCGCCGGAGCCCCACCAGCAGATTCAACGCGAAGGTATGAAGATATAACCTGAAGAAATTCGCCAGGAACCGATGGTCGCTGAGCCGGTCGCCTCGCAGCTCCCGCTTCAGTTCCTTGTTCCGGTTCTCGCTCTCGCCGCGCTCGACATAGGCGTCGTACACGGCCGCCGGCATGGCCTCCCAGCCCGGCCGGTTGGTGACCACGGCCCGCCGATTGATCCCCTCCGCGTCCACTTCGACCTTGATCACGATCGGCTGCTCGGCGGGCCAACTCCACGCCCGGTACCGCACCGCGAGGAACAGCCGTTGGGGCACGCCGGTCTCCTCATAATCGGTGACGGCGCGCTTGAGCAGATCCTCGCTGAGGACCTCCAGTCGCGCATTCATCCCGAAGCCGAAGGTGTAGGACAGCCGCAGTTCGCGGCACACGTGGTACATCCGAGGTACGCCCAGGCCGCTGTCGCCCCGCACGTGGATGTGCACGTCGGGCCAGACGGCCCGCAGCCGTCCCACCAGGTACCGCAGGTCGTTGTCCACCCCCAGCGACGGCTCACAGGTGCCGTGCCGCAGGCCGACCAGGATCGTCCGGTCATTGTCGGCACAGGTGATGACGATGGGCAGATATTGATTCTGATCATAGTATGCGTGAAACATGGTGAGCTGTTGCTCGCCATGCGCGGGGTCATCGACCGGGTCGAGGTCGAGCGTGAGATGACTGGGCGGGCGGTCGAACGACTGGAGGAACACGTCGACCAGGGCGTCCCTCAACCGCCAGAGGTCGGCGATCGAGACGGCGTTCTCGAACCGCGAGAGGGTCGGCTGACTGGCCAGGTCGGGATCGTCGGGCAGCCGATCGGCGATGAGCTTGAAGACGGGGTCCGACCGCAGCGTGTCGTGGTCATTCTGATCCTCGTAATCGGCCAGGATGCCATAGATCCGTTGCCGAGCCATGGTCAGCAACGAGTGCTTGGTGAAGACGGGATCGCGCCGGTCGTCGAGTGCGGCGGCGAATTGCTCGGTGAGGCGGATCTTCTCGTCGAACTGACGAAACACCAGGAGTCCGGCATCACTGGTGAGCGGCGCGGCGGAGAGTTCGAACTCAACCGGCCGAGATGGGAAGAAATCGAGTGCCGTTCCGGGGACAGACTGTGAACTCATGGGAGACCTCGGCGCGAACGTGTAAGTTCTCATGGCACAAGAGCTTAGACGCCGAACGAGGTCTACTTATTCGATCCGGGCTGAATAATCCGGGTTAGTGCGGCTGTTCGATTCCCCTGGCACACGATCAACGACTTGGATTCGTGACGAAGCTTCATGTAACTTAACCATTTTTCGCAACATGATCTAATAGTCCCATGGAGACGACCGCTGGCCTGGCCTCGCCAACGCTGGGACCAACGAATTTAACATCTTTCCTGGTAGTCCTGCAGAATTCATAGACGTCTTGAATCTACATCTGTTATTTGTAAGCACATATAGCTCCGAGAGGTCCGCCATGAAGAGATAAGGTCCTGATCGGGGAGGGTTAAGGCGTCAGGAGTCGTTTTTCAAGATCGAGAGGAGCGTCCAGAACTAACTGCGTCCTTTATTCCCTTCCCAATCGGCCCACTTGCCGGCCGAGTCGGCGGCATCTATCATTTGGTAGATACCACCAGATCTCGGAGGTCGTCCCATGGCCGTTGCCAAGGTATTCCGGACGGGTCGCAGCCAGGCGATCCGGCTGCCGAAGGAGTTCCGCGTCGAGACGGACTCGGTCCGGCTCAAACGCACGAGCGAGGGATTTCTCGTGATCACCAAGGACCCCTGGGAGATCTTCTTTGAAGGCGTCGAGGAGTTGTCCGACGGGTTCCTGGCCGGCGAGCGGGTGCAACCTGAGCTGGAATCCCGGGACTGATCGCCGTGCTCTACATCCTGGACACGGACATGGTCATCTTCATGCTGCGGGGCCTCAAGGCGCCGGCCCGCCAGCGATCCCGCCGCGAGCGGGCGATGGCCCTGGTGACGCGCTGCCGGCAGGCCCAGGAGAAGGGCGACGTGGTCGGCCTCTCGGCCATCACGGTCTCGGAGCTAGAGTTCGGAGCCTACAAAAGCGGGGACTATGACACGGAGATCGCCGCCGTCCGAAAGATCCTGACGCCCTTCGAGGTGTTCGATTTCGATGGAGTGACCGGCCCCGTCCACTACGGCCGCATCCGGCACGCCCTGGAACGGTCCGGGCAGACCATCGGCGCCATGGACCTGCTCATCGCCGCACACGCCCTCGCCCTGGCCGCGACCCTGGTGACGAACAATCTCACCCATTTCCAGCGGATCGCCGGCCTCCCGGTCACTCGCTGGCCGTGACCCGTCGCGCCTTGGAAAATGGAACCAACTCTGACTCCGGCCCGTCCCGCAGGCGCCGGGCCGCCGGCCGACCGGACCCGGGCGACTCGGAAAGAATAAAAGAGACATACATCTTTTATTATTTGTGAATTCTCCGAGTATGACGGAGATATTCCGACATAAAGGATGTATGTCCCCAATGGCATCCACTTGGGGGCCTAAGCCTCTGGAAACAAAAGCTTTGTGGGCCGCCATCGAAGCGATCCAATGATTCTTGAATGGATATTCGTCTGGATCCATGTAGCTTGTTCTGATGAGCGAAATGGTTTGTTATATAAATTGTCGCGTAAGCGCCCAATTTACAAGCCGGCTGATTCCTGCGTGTAAACCCTTTCCGGATATCGATTGAGCCTTATCTTCGTGGCATTCGGGACGGAGATAATTATCCGTCCCTTTTGCTCCGTTCTTTTTGTCGAGGAGATCCTTGAGGACCAAGCGCGTGACTTCGTCACGGATCTTCGTTGGCGATGGGATGCTTTGCAGGAGTCCGGTCATCAAATCTCGCCCTGCAAGTCAAGTCGGGTATCGGCACTCGGGCTCCGTCGCCGCTGACCACCTCATCATGCACCCAACGGAGCGCTTCGTCCAGCGTGTTGACACGATGCTCCGGAGATCCGCTCATGGGATTGACATTGTAAAACGCCAGGCCCATAATCGACGTGGACAGGCTCACGGATGTCCCACACCCGTACCCATGGACTCGATCGATGGCCGAGAACGAGTCGCTCGATCTCACGTCCCGCCATGCCCGGCGTTGGAACACGGTTCGTCATGCCGCCCAGAAGGGCGGATCATGTCAGGAGGTCGCCTCTCTCACAAAGAAGACCTTCCTCAAGGCACTTCGCAAGGTTCTCCACGAATTCGAGGAATATGGGGTGGCGACGGCTGACTTCCTCGCCAGCCGGGGTTCGCCCGCAACCTTGAGAGCACTCGTTCGCCAGACCAAGGACCATGAAGACGCCGAACGGCTCGTGATGGTCATCGACTCGTATCCCGGTGCCTCCCCGAGCGAGTGTCTCGACCGGTGGGGGCACGCGATCCTCGATAAGGTGTTCAATCAGATGGCCTTGGGTCTCGGGGGCTCCCAATTATTCCCGAGCTTCTTCGACACCAGGTCGTTCTTCCGTGAGGTGCGAAACGACCTCCAGGACGACCTCACCAAGGTCGCAGTCAAGCTTGCCGATGATCCTCATTGGAAGCCGATCGTGCGGACGAAGAAGGGCGAGCCGAAGATCGATCCCACGGCGTCTGAGTTGTCGGTCTCACTGATCGGAGGGCCGAAGCCATGAGACTTCGGA
Source organism: Planctomycetales bacterium (assembly GCA_027449865.1). Taxonomy (GTDB): domain Bacteria; phylum Planctomycetota; class Planctomycetia; order Isosphaerales; family Isosphaeraceae; genus JAKAUH01. Next base: position 4,956 of record DAIDKV010000061.1, on the reverse strand, counting down.
TGGATCGCTACCGGGTCCAGTACGCCGGGGGCTTTGCCGCCGGACGCGACAGGCTCCTCTCCGGCCGGGATTTCTGGCTCGACTCCAAGGCTCTCGGCCGCTACTTTTTCGCCGACGTGCCGACCCGTCTGGAGGATCTCCTGCGGGTCAGCATGGCGATTTACGCCGTGGACCGGCTCGCCCGGCGTTGTTGGGGTGAGAGTCAATCGTGGGGTCGCGACCTTCTGGTCCGGGTCGAAGTGTTCGACCCCGGTTTCTGGTCGGGCGCCGAGATCCTTGATGCCTTGCAGCAGGCCGTCGAGTTCGTTAGCGGCGATAGCTGGGACTTCGGGTTTGTCGGTGGCCGATTCGGGCGAGAATGGAGTCGCCCATTGTTCTCGAAGGTCTTCGCCGGTGAGTCGCCGCTGATCTGCCTGTACAGCGGGGGACTGGACTCGGCGGCGGGGCTGGGCTTACGGCTACGTGATTGCCCGGACCGGCCCGCCCTCCCCGTGACCGTCAAGCACCAGCCCGGACAGCGCGACCTCATCAAGAAGCAGTTCGATCAGCTCAGGTCGGGGCTCGGGGCGAGGATCGAACCCATCGTCATCGACTCCAGCATGCGCCGCCCCGACGGTGTGAAGTGAGAGCCCAGTCATCGGGTGCGGCCATTACTGTTCGCCTCGGCCGGCGCTGTCGCCGCCGCCCTGTCGGGGGGATCGAAAGTAGAGGTCTTCGAGTCCGGGATCGGGGCCATCAACGTCCCGCTGATGGCCGGGATGACCGGCTCGAAGGCGACGCGAGGTTGTCACCCCGAGTTCCTGCGGCTGATGTCCCGCTTAGCCTCGCTGGTCGCCGGGAAGGAGATCACCTTCGTGCTCCCATTCCTCGACCGCACCAAGGGCGAGATGGTCAAGGCGCTGAACGAGGCCGGGCTCGCCGACCTCGCCCGAGCTACCGTCTCCTGCGCCCGCTATCCCCTCGGATATCACCGATACGAGCAGTGCGGTCTCTGCCCGGCCTGCCTGTTCCGCCGGCAGGCCATGCTCGTCGGCGGGATCGAGGAGGCGGAAGACGAATACTCGTTCGACCTTTTCAGTACTCCTGAGCGGGCCGAACTCGTCCCGCCCATGAAGCTCTCTTACCTGAAGGCGTTTCTCATGCAGGTCGCCGAGTGGGCGGACATCGAGATGACGGGGCGCCTCCCCGAAGCCGTGGAACGCCACCTGCGGCATACCCGAATCCTGAAGCCGGTCGAGTCGCCCGACGCCCTGATCGCCCTGCTGGCCCGGAACCGGGACGAGTGGCTGGCCATCGCCGCCGAGGGACGCCGCAAAGGACTCACCTGGACGCGACTGCTGGACCCGTCCCGCAGCCCCGTCAGACAAGGACTCAGCCATGCCCCCGCTTGACGCCGATCCCCGCGTGCTGGGCCAACGGATCGCCGAGGCCCGTAAGGCCCGTGGGAAGACGCAGGAGGAGGTCGCCGGATTCCTCGGGTACAGCCGCCCGACCTATATCGCCATTGAAAAGGGGGACCGGACGGCCAGGCCCGACGAGATCATCAAGCTCGCCACCTACTTCGGTCGCAAGGTCAATGAGCTGGTGCGGCCCGGCGAGCCGGTCACCGACTTGCAGCCCCACCTCCGGGCCGTGGCCGATAAGATGAGGACCGGCGATAGAAGCCAGGTCGCCCTGAACGCCGCCATCGACAAGCTCCAGAGCCTCGCCGAGGATTATCGAGAGCTGGAGCGGATCAGGAATGACCCGTTGCAGCCCAGCTACCCGCCCGAGGTGATGCAAAACCCGAGGATCGATCCCACCGAGCAGGCCGAGGTGGTCGCCGAGCAGGAGCGTAAGCGCCTTGGGCTGGGCGACCAGCCGGTTATCTACCTCCGCAAGACGCTGGAATGGGATGTCGGCCTGCGGATCTTCTACACCGACGACCTGCCGTCGAACATCGCCGGAATGTACGCCTACTCGGCGGAACTCGGGGCCTGCATCCTAATCAACCGCAAGCACCCCCCCGAGCGGCGGCGGGTGTCCATGCTCCACGAGTACGGCCACTTCCTCCTGGGCACGGATCGGTATAAGCCGGGTATCGACTACCTGACGATCTCCGGGCGCAAGCCAGCCAACGAGCGGTTTGCCGAGGCGTTCGCCCTGAGCTTCCTCATGCCAGCCTCGTCGGTGCGGCAGCAGTTCCAGAAGATCCTGACAACGACCGGCGACTTCCAGGTCGCCGACCTGTGCCGGATGAAGCACTTCTACTTCGTCTCGCTGGAGGCTATGACTCTGCGGTTGGAGCAGTTGGGCTTGATCCCCAAGGGAACCTGGGACCACCTGAATGAGTCGGGGTTCGCTCCCCGCAAAGCCGACGCGATGCTCGGCCTGGCGTCGCACCCGACCGACGACAGCGTCGTCCCCGAACGGTACAGGCTGCTCGCCGTCCATGCGTACCAGCGGGACGAGATCGGTGACAGCGACCTCGCCCACTATCTGCGATGCGATGTCGTCACAGCCCGCGAGGAGGCCGAGCGGACTCTAACCAGCCGGGAGATCGAACCCTCGGGCGAGGAACGGACGGTCAAGATGGACTTCCCCCGATCCCTACTGGGTGAGACGCGGTGACTCGACAGAAACGCTCCATGACGCCGACCGTCATCGACGCCTGCTGCCTGATCGACCTGCTATCCTCGGGGCAGGCTGAGGCAATCCTGCGGGCGGCTGGTCACGTCTGGCACCTACCTGACGCCGTTCGTGGTGAGGTCCAGTACATCCGACAGCACGATCCGGCTCAGCCAGGAAGTTTCATCAACGTCCCGGCCGATCTGACCCCTCTCATCGCCTCGGGCCTGCTGACGCCCTGCAGGCCGGACGACGCCCAGGAGCGGGCACTCTTCGTTCAATACGCCATGACCTTTCGCTCCGATGGCGAGGCGATGTGCCTGGCCCTCGCCGAGAGTCGAGACTGGGTGGTGGCGACCGACGATCGCAAGGCCATCCGGATCGCCGGGCAGGCGGGGCTCACGGTCATCTCTTGTCCACAGATTGTCAAGGCGTGGGCTGACGCGGTCCGTCCCGACCCGGCCGAGCTCATCAGGGTCCTGGCCGACATTCAGACGCTCGCCAGGTTCGTGCCGAAACCGGGGATGCCCGAATCGGCCTGGTGGCACCAGAAGTTTCCGCCGACCCCGTAATATCGGAAAGCGCACCAAATCGGTCCTATACGACAATCCTTCACTTAACGACATGCGGTGGTTAGGCAAGACGGAGAAAAGGGGACGGAGATGAATGGCACTAAAAGCCCGCAACAGTCAACCTAGCAATGACTTGCAGCAATTGAATTGAATTCAATCTACTCGTGTGTTGTAATGGCCACCCTTTCCTGGCCCCGGCCTCTCCCGGACGCAGCAGACAATGATTGAATCTTCATTTGATCGCCTGCACTCCCCTTTCCCCTGTCCCATTAAAGGGTTTATGCTAATTATGTGTGTGTATACATTCGGTTTATGCCGCCAAGTCCCGTTCCCGTAATCGTTTGCGCAGTTCGGCCCTCGGCACACGCATCAGGTCGTACTGCTTCGGGCGTCGCTTCTTGCACCGCGGCTCGGACCGCCCCGGCCGCAGCGGATTGACCACCAAATCCGGCACCTCCTCGTCGCCCTCCGCATCTCGCAGCCACCGCAGCGCGTCGATGAAGCTCACCCGGTCCACTACCCCGACCCCCTGCCGCGCCGCCGCCTCGCACATCACCATCCGCACCAGGTTGTACGCTACCGCGTACATCGTCAGCTCCTTGAGCACTCCATCCACCGTCTTGCACTTCAACATATCCATCTTCATCGTGATCTTCAACGCCTTCAGGTGCTCCTCCACCCGCCAGCGAGTCCCATAAAGTGATGCCAACTCGTCGTCGGGGTACATCTCGGCATCGAGCAGGGTCGTCACCAGCGTCACCTCGTGCGTCCGGAACCCCGGTATCTCGATCCGATACCACAGTTCCCGCACCACGATCGACTCGGGCAAGGCCCGATACTCCGCCTCGCTCATCCGCTCGGGGCGATCCGCCGGTTTGAAGTACTCGACCACCTGATCCTTCCGCCCACAGGCCCGGAGCCAGCGGCTTCGCGGTATCCCTCGGGGCGCGTGCTTCTGGCCCGGACGGGCGTGGGCCCGGCCTGGCGTGAAGTCGACGATCTGCTTCTGGTGCACGCGGAACAACGCGTGAATCCCCCGGCTCAGGGCCAGCGCCAACCCGGCGAACGAGCAGAAACCGCGGTCGGCCACCAGGATGTCGCCGGCCGTGAGCCGGCTGAGCACATCGGCGAGGCCCGCGAAGTCCGAGGTCCGCAACGGCGCCGCGGTGATCTCCAGGAGTAAGCCGGTGCCGGCATGGAATAGCGCCAGCAGGTGGGCCACGGGAAAGCCGCATCCCCTGGCCTGATTGCCGGGCTGACCGAAGTGGTCCTGCAACACCGGGGTGTCGGGCATGGAAAACGACGAGCCGTCGACCAGGAAGGTGCGATGGCCACGCCAGCGGCCGGTCGCCTCGGTGTCCGGGATCACGGCCCGAACCAGGTGGCGAAGGACAGCCTGGAAGACGGACAGGGGGAGCCGGGCGCGAGCCATGCAGAAGGCGGCGTCGCTGAAGGCACGCCCGGCCAGGAGCGAGACGTGAGTCAGAGAGGTGTTGCCATGGAGAACCTGGACGAGGAACCAGTGGATGGTCGCGATCGGGGTCAGCAAGGCCGAGTCGCTCCAGGTGTGGCCGGCGGCCAGACAGGCGTCACGAATCACGTCGTCGCCGAGGGTGGCGGCGACGTCTTGCCGGAGCCGGTGGAGGATGGTAGAAATTCGTCGATGCATCGCAGGGGCCTCCTGTGCCATGGGTTGTGGGAAAAAACCATGGTGCACGGAGGCCCCTGTCATCTCAAGACCTGATGCCCATTCGACTTAGCGGCCTTAATGCCATTC
>DAIDKV010000060.1 GCA_027449865.1 Planctomycetales bacterium | reverse complement strand
GGAATCCCTCCGGTGTTCGAGGAGGAGGACGGATCATTCCCGGCCCGGTCGACCGGCGGGAAGCGGCCGGTCCAATCGCTCATGATACGATACCCGGTTTGTGGGAGTTCGGAAAGGATCCGTAACCTTTTGACGAGCCGATCGCCATTCATCTCGTACGACCCGCGACTTTTCCGGTCACGGCGAGGTTTGCCCACGCCCGACCCGCGGCCTCAGCCACCCCGAAGTTGGCCTTGCCCGCCCCGCCCGGCCGACTAAAATCCCCCCGATGAAACCGATCAGCCGAAGAATCCCGATCGGGAGACGCAGGGCGATCGTCGCCGCCTGCGCCTTGATCGCGATCGGCGCCATGATTGTCTGGCTCCAGGGACCGCGTCGAATCCGGGTCGTCGTGCCCGGCCGGCTGATCGGTGGCGCCTGGCAAAGCCCCCGGGCCATGCAGGGCCTGATCGCCCGCGAGAAGATCCGGACGATCGTCACCCTCACCGCGATCAACCGCGATGATCCCAAGTACATCAGCCAGGCCGGCGTGGTCGATCGAACGGGCGTCGACTGGATCTTGATCCCAATGCGAGGCTCCACGGCGACCGTCGAGCAAATGGCCGAGGCGGCCGACCTGATGGCCGACCCCGCCCGTCAGCCGGTCTACTTCCACTGCGTCGCCGGCCATCATCGGACCAGCCTGGCTCACGCCGCCTATTTGATCCGCCACGCGGGATACTCGGCCGATCGCGCCTGGAAGGTCGTCTCGAACCTCCCCTGGGCGCGTCCGGGCGCCCCGGCCGATACGCGAGACCGGGCGCGAATCGCCGAGTTCGCCGCGGCCCAGGCTTCGATCCCGGTGACCGCCCTCGACCCTCGCAAGCGAAAGCCGCAGGAACTCCATGCCGCCACGCCTTAAGTCCACGATCCGATGGGTCGCCCGGGGCGCCCTGGCGGTCGTCCTGGCCGGGGTGCTCTACGTCGCCTGGGACCAGGCGCATTACAACCTCGGCGAGGTCCAGCCCGGCCGCATCTTCCGGTCCGGTCAGATGCCCGCCTCAGCGCTGACGCGAACGATCCGCGACCACCGGATCCGGACCGTCCTGAACCTCCGCGGCGGGAACAATGGCGAATGGTACAGGCAGGAGCAAAAGGCCACCCTCGGCGCCGGCGCCACGCAGGTGGACCTCGCGATGTCGTCGTGCATGTGGCTCTCCCGCGACCGGCTACGGACCGTCGTCCGGACACTCGACACGGCCGAGTACCCGATTTTGATCCATTGCCAGTGGGGCTCGGAACGCACCGGACTGGTCTCGGCGGTCGCCGAGCTGCTCCGTCCGGGTGGGACGATCGCGTCGGCGCGGGCGCAATTCTCGATCCTTTACCTGTTCGCCCGGATCGGCGACGGCAAGGTCATGGCCGAGCACCTCGACCAGTACGAGCGCTGGCTCGCCGCGAAGGGCCGTTCTCACGAGCCCTCGCTCTTCCGCGAGTGGGTCGCCCATGGATACCGGCCAGGCTTCCCCAGCAGCGAGAACTGGCCCCACGACCCCTACCCCCTGGTCGTGATCACCCGGCCCGACGACCGAACCACCCGCTGAAACCCCAACGGACGTCCTGCCCCGCCCCGCCCCGTCCAGACCGATGAGGACTGCGACCATGCCCGACAGCCACGACACCACGATCCGCGTCCGATACGCCGAGACCGACCGGATGGGCCTGCTCCACCACGCCAATTACTTCGTCTACTTCGAGCAGGCGCGCACCGAGATGCTCCGCAGCCGGGGCGTCTCGTATCGCGACATCGAGGACTCCGGCCACCTCCTCGTCATCGTCGAGATCGGCTGCAAGTTCCGGAAGCCCGCCTACTACGATGACCTCCTCACGATCCGGACGACCGTGGCGCGGGTGACGCACGTCAAGATCGTCCACGAGTATCGCGTCCTGCGCGGCGACGAACTGCTCGCCGAGGGCCATTCGACGCTCGCCTGCGTCGACCGCGAGGGGAAGCCGCAGGCGCTCCCGGCCTCGCTGGCCTGAGCGCCCGCCTGGCCATCCTCAGGACTTCCCGGCCGGCTTGCCGAAGTGGTCGTAAACGGCCCGCCCCACGTCGGCGCAGAGGCGGTTGCCGGCGTTGTCGGGGACCCATCGATGGTCCTCGTTGTCGGCGGTCATCACACAGACAGCGACCGGCCCGCCGGGGCACTCGATGATCCCGGCGGCGGTCCGGGTGTCGTCGAGACTGCCGGTCTTGAAGGCCACCTTCGTGCCTTCGGGAAGGAACCGGGGCAGCTTGTCGTGGTCCTCGCAGGTTCGGAGTATCGCGAGCATCTCGTCGCAGGCGGCCGGCGTGAGAATCGTCTTGCGATGCACGGCCTCACATAGGCGGATCATCTCGTCCGGGCTGGTGCTCCCCAGGCCAAACTTCTTGCTCCTCTCGGGAAAGACCGACGTATCTCGACGAAACACCTTTGAGTGAATCTTGGTGTTTGGATACCCGAGCTTTTCCATTGTTGCGGCGGTCGAGCCGATCCCGATCGCGTCGAGGACGAGGTTCGTCGCGGTGTTGTCGGAGAACGCGATCATCAGCCGGACGGCGTCACGAAGCTTGAACCGGCTCCCGTCGGAGAAGTGGTAAGTCAGCACGCCCGAGCCGGGAACCTTGTCCTTCTTCTCGAGTGTGATGAACGAATCCAGATCGACCTGCTTCTCTCCGGCCTGTCGGAACGCCTCGACCATCACCGGAAACTTGATCAGACTGGCGGTCGGCATCACCTGGTCGGCCTGGTATCGATAGGTCTCGCCCGTTTTGAGGTTCTTGACCGCGAGGGCGACCTTCCCCTTGTGGGCGCGGATCATCGGCAGGAGGCGGGATTCGAGCGTCGGAGATTTCGCGTCATCGCCGTTGAGCCGGGCGTGGATCGTGGTCGAAGCAAGGACGGCCAGGGTGACGGCGAGAAGGGTTTTCGGCGTGCGGTTCCGGGACTCAGGCATGTTGCGGCTCTCGGTGGGGGATGATGAAAGCTGACCCACAGACCGGCCGATTGTCGCATTTTGGAACCTATCGACCAATCCGATTCCGCCGACGATCCCGGAAACCCGACCCGGGCGTCCGTCGGATCAGTCGACGGGCCACCACCGCTTCAGCGCGGCGCGGAGGGTCGTCCCGCCGACCACGTCGAGAGCCTTGCGAGCGGCCTCGGAGACCTCGTCGTTGCCGTCGAACAGGTCGAGGAGCAGCATCGGGACGGCGGCGACGGTCTCGGGCCGCTCCCCATATCGGGCGATCGATTCGGCGGCCGAGGCGCGGACCTCGGCGTCCGGATCGATCAGGGCATGGCCGATCGCGATCCCGACGACCGGGAGCGGGGCTGGATCGTCGAGCTGTCCGAGGGTCTGAACAGTGAGCTGGCGGACCTTTGGATTGCGGTCGTGGGCCCCGGCAATCAGCGCGGGAATCGCCGGGCGGCCGACGTTCGCGAGGGCCCTGACGGCCTCCGGGCATCGCCGGTCGGGAGCCGCCCGGACGGCCGCCGCCAGGTCATCGATCGACCTCGCCGCCTCACGCCGATGGACCGAGAACACCCAGGCCGACTGGGCTCGCACGGAGGGCGCGGGATCCTTCAGCATCGCGGCCACGGCGTGGGCGTCATCCCGGGAGAGTCGGTTGGCCGGCCCCATTGCCTGGAGCGAGAAGGCGCGAATGTTCGGGTCGGGGTTCGTGAGATTCTCCCTCTTCCACACGAGCCGTGCCTCGGGCCTGGCCCCGCCCTGGTCGATCGCCATGCCGCCGAACTGGCCGAGGGCGGCCGACGGCCCGATCAGCGCCGCGACCATTACCATCGGAAGCGTGCTTCGCCTCATCGTCGCCTCCTTCGATCGTACCGAGGAACCAGACGTCCCCGACTCCGATCTTATTCGATCCGAACCGATGAGGTGCCCCCTCGACAACCGCCGCCTCGCGCGCGAAAACAGGAGATCGACATGGGGGCGAACCCTTCCAAACCCCTCCCGCCCGCACGAGCCCCAACCCGCTTTCCCTCCAGGTGAATCGCATGACTGATCGCCGTACGCTGCTGGGTCTCTCCTTCGTCCTGGCTCTGGGCCTCGCCCCGTCGCGTGCCGACGAGCCGAAGCCCGGCGATCCACACCCGCGCAAGGGAGACGAGATCGTCGTCTGCGGCCAGGCTTTCCACACGACGACCAAGGTCGTCCTCTGGACCGATCCGGGCGGCTACGACGCCTACCGCGTCGAACCCCGCTTCGCCCCACTCGATCGCGAACGGTCGAAGAAGAAGGCCGAAAGCGAGCCCTCGGGTGCCCGATACAATCTCCGCCGGGCACCCTCGCTCACCCCCGAGCAGATCGAGAAGGTCCGCGGCGGCGGCTGGGATCTACCAACGCTTCAAGGCGTCGTCGACCAGTTCGTGATCCACTTCGATGCCCGCGGAACCAGCCGAGGATGCTTCGAAATCCTGCAAGATAAGCGCGGGCTGAGCGTCCACTTCATGCTCGACATCGACGGGACCATCTACCAGACACTCGACCTCAAGGAGCGCGCCTGGCACGCCACCAGCTCCAATACCCGATCGGTCGGCATCGAAATCGCCAACATCGGCGCCTATCCGGTGAACTCCGCCAACCCCCTCGACCGCTGGTATCAAAAAGACGCCGAGGGAAAGACACGCCTGACCATCCCCGGCGGTCCCAAGCCGGGCGAGCCCGATACCTCGAAGTTGACCCTCCGCCCATCGCGACCCAACGAGGTCACCGGTAAAATCCAGGGCCAGGAACTGGCCCAGTACGACTTCACACCACAGCAATACGAGGCCCTCTCAAAACTCGTGGCCACCCTCTGCACCGTCTTCCCAAAAATCCGGTGCGACTACCCCAAGGACTCCCACGGCCACCTCATCACGGAGAAACTCCCCGACGACCGCCTGGAACGCTACCAGGGCCTCCTCGGCCACTACCACATCCAGACCAACAAGGTCGACCCCGGCCCAGCCTTCCAGTGGGACCGCGTCATCGGCGAGGCCAATAAGTTGATGACTCGATAATTGCACACCGCTCCCTCATGTTTCGATCCACGCACAAACATTTTCATGGTATTCATGCGTTTAAATATAAAATTCTGTGCGTTAAACTGGCCAGGGCCAGCCGTCCCAGAAAAATCCGGACAGCACGACCGGGCTCGTGTATAAGAGAGGAATCGGGTTGAGCGAGATCCGGCGGGTCGAATCGAGGACGGTCCGGTCCGGTCTGTGCGGATTTCTCGGGACTGGCAAACCGCCAGATGGGGGCGAAGATGGCCCAGGAGCCGTGTGAGGGCGAGTCGTGTGGCTGCGGTCCCATGCTCCCGCGTCGTGAGTTCCTCGCGATCGCGGGAGTCGGGCTGGCCGAACTCTTCGCGGCCGGCGACGCCGTCGCGGGGCCCTTCGAGCGGAAGGACTTCGAGGCGCTCATTCCGCCCGACAAGAAATTTCGGCCCGACTGGCTCGCAAGCCTCACCGCCCGCGGAACGCCAGAAACCTACTCGGGGACCGACCTCCGATTCATCGGGATGCCCGTCGGGGGAATCTGCGCAGGCACACTGTATCTCTCGGGCGACGGCCGGCTCTGGCTCTGGGACGTCTTCAACCGCGAAGCCGAGGGGATCGATCCCAGAACCGTCAACTACGACGGCCGACCGCTCCGGCCGCGCGACGGATCGGCCTACGTCGACCCACCCGAACCGAAAGGACCCGTCGATCAGGGCTTCGCGGTCCGGATCCGGTCGCGGGGCGTCGATCGAACCAGAACACTCGACCACCACGGCTTCCGCGAGGTCTCGTTCCTCGGCCAGTACCCCGTCGGAACCGTGACCTACCGCGATCCCGACGTCCCCGTCTCCGCGACGCTCGAAGCCTACTCCCCCTTCATCCCACTTGATGCCGAGGACTCCGGCCTGCCGGCGACCGTCCTGAGCTTCACCCTCACCAACGTGTCGTCGGCTGAGGTGGAGGTGACCCTCGCGGGCTGGCTCCAAAATGCCGTCGCCCACGAACACCAGGACCACCCCGGCGCACGTCGGAACCGGATCACCGACGGACCAGGCTTCACCTTCCTGGAGTGCTCGGCCTCGGAAACGCCTCGGGTCGAGACGCCGCCAGGGCCCGACATCGTCTTCGACGACTGGGCACGCGACGACCACGGCGACTGGCAAGTCGAGGGCACAGCATTCGGTCGAGGGCCCGTGCTCCGTTCGGCCATTCCCAGCTATCAGGGCGACGTCGGCGGCCCCGGCACGCGAGTGGTCAACTCCCACGCGACCACCCCAGGCCACGACATCGCCGCACGGGACGACCAGACCGGCAAGCTCACCAGTAGGTCGTTCACCATCGAGCGAAATTATATCCAGATCTGGGTCGGAGGTGGCAGCCATCGCGGCGAGACCTGCGTGAATCTGCGGGTCGACGGCTCGGTCGTCCGCTCGATCACCGGGCGCGACAACAACCGAATGCGTCCCGAGTGGATCGACGTCCGGCCCTGGCTCGGGAAGAAGGCCGTCCTCGAGATCGTGGATCATCGGAAAGGACCGTGGGGGAACATCGGCGTCGGACGGATCACGTTCCGTGATGTCCATGAGGCGGCGGTGCCCTTCGATCGGCTTCCCGATGTCGGCACCATGGGCCTGGCGCTCCTGGGCCATCCGGCCGAACACCGCGTCGCAAGAGCCGAGCCGGGCGGACTCGGCGGCGAGCCCGGCGACTCGGCCGAGACCCCCCTCAACCGCAAGCTCGTCGGAGCGATCGGCCGAACGCTCACACTGAACGCGGGAGCCTCGGCCACGGTCCACTTCGTCGTCACCTGGCACTTCCCCAACCTCACGGTCGCGGGACGGCTCAAGGGGCGCCATTACGCGCGCCGGTTCGACTCGGCGGCGACCACCGCGCGTTATCTTGTCGAGCACTTCGACCGGCTCTCCTCCCTCACCCGACTCTGGCGCGAGACCTGGAACGATTCCACACTGCCTCACTGGTTCCTGAACCGAACGTTTGCCAGCACGTCCGTCCTCGCGACCACGACCTGCCATCGGCTGGCCGACGGCCGGTTCTGGGCGTGGGAGGGCGTCGGCTGCTGCCCGGGGACCTGTACCCACGTCTGGCATTACGCCCAGGCCATGGGCCGCATCTTCCCCTCACTCGAACGAGACCTCCGCGAGCGGGTCGATTTCGGCCTGGCGCTCGATCCCAAAACCGGCGTGATCCGGTTCCGCGGCGAATTCGGCGCGACCTTCGCCGTTGACGGCCAGTGCGGAACAATCCTCCGCGCCTACCGCGAGCATCAGATGTCACCCGACGACGGGTTCCTCCGACGAATCTGGCCCGGTCTCAAGCGCGCGATGCAGTGCGTGATCGATCGCGACGCCGACGCTTCGGGCGTGCTCCGCGGACCCATGCACAACACCCTCGACGCCGACTGGTTCGGCGTCGTCCCCTGGCTCGTCGGGCTCTACCACGCGGCGCTCCGGGCGGCCGAGGCCATGGCCGGTGAGGTCGGCGACCCAGCCTTCGCTCGACTCTGCCAGACCCGTCGCGAGGCCGGAATCCTCGCGCTCGACAAACTCTGCTGGCGCGACGACCATGGCTATTATGTTCACGTCGGCGATCCCAGACACATGCACGAGGTCGGCTCGTACGACGGTTGCGAGATCGACCAGGTCTTCGGCCAGTCGTGGGCCTGGCAGATCGGCCTCGGCCGGGTCATGGACGAGACCCACGTGAAACACGCCCTGCGCTCGCTCTGGCGGTTCAGCGTGACTCCCGACGTCGGACCCTTCCGCAAGGCCAACCGCGCTGGTCGCTGGTACGCCATGCCCGGCGAGGGCGGACTCGTCATGGTCACCTTCCCATTCGGCCGCCCGCCGCAGGTCTCCGGCGCGGGTGCCTGGTCGGCCATGTATTTTAATGAGTGCATGAGCGGATTCGAATGGCAGGTGGCCTCGCACATGATCTGGGAAGGGATGGTCACCGAGGGTCTGGCCGTCGCCCGGCTGATCCACGACCGATACCATCCCCGGCTGCGAAACCCCTATAACGAGGTGGAGTGCAGCGATCATTACGCCCGGTCGATGGCCAGCTACGGTGCTTATCTCGCCGCCTGCGGGTTCGAGTATCACGGTCCGAAAGGTCGGATCGGCTTTGCTCCTCGGCTCAGTCCCGACAACTTCCGGGCGGCCTTCACCACGGCCGAGGGCTGGGGAACCTATTCCCAGCGCCGCGAGGGCGGGCGGACCACGGCGGAGCTTCGTCCGCGACACGGCCAGGTCCGTTTGAAGACCTTCGCCCTGGAGCTTCCGGCGGGAGCGAAGGCCGGATCCGTCTCGGCAAGAGCCAACGAAAAGCCTCTCGCCGTAACGTTCACTCAGACCGGTCCGCGCACGGTCGTCACGTTCGGTGACGACATCCGAATCGAGGCTGGCCAGTCGGTCACGCTGGTGGTTGACCATCTGGGTTAATCGATGGTTTCGATGAACACGAAGTACGCTCACGAAGCTCCGCACGCTGGAGAGGAGACGTTCGGCGTGGGATGTCGAGGTCGGACTTCTGGGAACTCGGCAAGATGAGACGTCGCCTTCTTTTCGCACTGGCGATCCCGCTCGGTCTGGTCGCCCGGCTCCACGCCTCGGATGGACCAAGGCCCAACATCGTCGTGATCCTCGCCGATGATCTCGGGTACGGCGACCTGCGCTGCTACAACAGCGAGTCGAAGGTCCCCACGCCGAACCTCGACCGCCTGGCGCGCGAAGGGATGCGGTTTACGGACGCGCATAGCTCGGCCGCGGTCTGCACGCCCTCGCGATACAGCGTGATGACCGGGCAGTTGGCCTTTCGCGTGCCGGGGGGCGGGACCGTGTTTACCGGGGTCGGCGGACCCTCGCTGATCGCGCCCGGTCGGCTGACGCTCCCGACCCTGCTCAAAAAGCAGGGATATGACACCGCGGCGGTCGGCAAGTGGCACGTGGGCTGGACGTTTCGCGACCGGTCCGGCGCGCCCATTCACGACAACCGCCGCGAAGCCGTCCAGCGCATCGATTTCACGAGACGGATCGAGGGCGGTCCGCTGGATCTCGGCTTCGATCGCTTCTTCGGCACGGCCTGCTGTCCGACCACCGACTGGCTCTATGCCTTCATCGATGGCGACCGCATCCCCACTCCGCCCACCGGGCCGATCGACAGGTCGAGGCTTCCCAGGCATCCCTATGCCGACGACTGCCGCCCTGGACTCATCGCTCCGGATTTCCCGATGGAAGAAGTGGACATGGTCTTCCTCCAGAAGAGCCGGGCGTTTCTGGAAGAGCACGCGCGCCAGTCGCCCGGTACGCCGTTCTTCCTCTACCACGCGACGCAGGCCGTGCATCTGCCCTCGTTCGCCGGCCAGGCGTTCCGGGGCAAGACCCAGGCCGGGCCGCACGGCGATTTCCTCTTCGAGCTCGACCAGATCGTCGGCACCCTGCTGGACGATCTGGAGCGGCTCGGCCTTGCCGACGAGACCCTGGTCCTCTTCTCCAGCGACAACGGCCCTGAGACCACGAGCGTCGTCCACATGCGGGCCGATTATCGACACGACGGAGCGAGCCCCTGGCGCGGCGTGAAGCGCGACGACTGGGAGGGCGGCCATCGCGTCCCCCTTCTGGTCCGATGGCCGGGACGGGTCAAGGCCGGCACGACCAGCGATCAACCGATCTGCCTGACCGATCTGATGGCGACTCTCGCCGCGATTCTCGGGACCGAGCTGCCGCGCGATTCCGCCGAGGACAGTTTCAACATGCTTCCCGCGCTCGAAGGGAAGGCCCGATCACCGATCCGGCCGTACCTGATCGAGCAGGCGTTCCGCGGGGCCCGCTCGCTCTCGATCCGTCGCGGTCGATGGAAATACCTCGATCATCAAGGTTCCGGCGGGAACAACTACGCCGTCGGCGAACTCCGGCCGTTCGCCTTGCCCGAGACCGCGCCCGAGGCGCCCGGGCAGCTCTTCGATCTTCAGACCGATCCCGGGGAAACCACCAACCTCTACTTCAAGCATCCCGAGATCGCCGCCGAGCTGAAAGCGATGCTCGACCGGTCGAAGGCGACCGGCCGGAGCCGGCCGTAGGTTTGCCGGGGCGATCGCCCTCTCGAAAAAGAGGTTTCCTGCTTCGCGGGTCGTCACGAACGGGGACTCTTCGGCTCCTCGTCCGGCCCGGGACGGGGCACTTGCCAGTCGAGTTGCTCTTGCCTGCGATTCCTGGCGCGCTCGATCGCCAGGTCGGCCTGGAGGATCTCGCGAACGGTCGCTCGAAGCTCCTCCAGGATTTTCCGCTGCTCCTCGGCGGCGCATCGGATCTCCTCAGCGCTTCGCCTCAAATCCTCGGCGGCGCCGCGAGCCGCTTCGGCGGACCTTCGGAGAGACTCGTACGCGATCCGGGCCGACTCGGCCGCCCGACGCAGTTCCTCGCCGGTCTTCCGACCCTCCTCGGCCTGCTCGCGCAACTCCTCCTGAAGAGCCCGCCCGATCTCGGCCGACTGGCGGACCTCCTCGGCGACAAGACGCCTCTCCTCGGATTCCTCGCGTCGGGCCTCGGCCGCCTCGCGCTCGGCCTCGACACACTCCCACACCTGTTCGGTCGGCTCATTACCCGTGGTCGGTTCCATCGGAATGTTCCCATCCGTCATCGGCTGGGTCCCCAGAGCGGCTCTGTCTCCCCGGATGACGCTCGCCACCCAGCGCCGGCCGGACGTCCAGATGTATCGTATCAGGAGGCGGCCACAAAAGGTGATGGCAAGATCGAGAAGTCGGTCGTCCCGTTGCTCGGGTTCGCGGGTTGCCCGGTTCCGCGCCCGATTCGGCGTCGCCCCATTAACAATCGGAGACGGGCTCCGAGTCTCGCTACTGACGACCTGGCGGATATCGACTATGCTCGAAGTAGAGGTCGTGCCCAGGTCCGGAAGGGCGCCTCCCCGACCTCCGGCGGCGCCCTGGTATCGTGAGGAGTAGGCCATGGCGACCAGAGCGGCGCAGCAGGTGGTCGGAAGCGACGGGTCGGCGGCCCGATCGCCGGTCGAGACGCCCCCGGCCCTGACGACCATCGGTCAGTATCTGATTGATCGCCTCCAGGCCCTCGGCGTCGGGCACGTTTTCGGCATCCCGGGCGATTACGTCTTGCAGCTTTACAAGCTGCTCGAACAGAGCCCGATTCAGCTTGTCGGGACCACGCGCGAGGACAACGCCGGATTCGCCGCCGATGCTTACGCCCGGGTCAACGGGCTGGGATGCATCTGCGTGACGTACTGCGTCGGCGGCCTGAGCGCCTGCAACAGCATTGCCGGGGCCTACGCCGAGAAATCTCCGGTGATCGTCCTGGCCGGCTCGCCCGGACTCTCGGAGCGCGCACGAAACCCGCTGCTTCACCACAAGGTCAAGGGATTCGAGACCCAGTTCGAGGTCTTCGAGAAGATCACGGTGGCCTCGGCCGTGCTGGACAACCCCGAAACCGCCCTTCGCGAGATCGACCGCGTGCTCGCGGCGGCGGTCCGGTACAAGCGGCCGGTCTACCTCGAATTACCGCGCGATCAGGTCATGGCGCGGCAGATCCAGCCGCATCGGCCCTCCGAGGGTCTGCCGCCCAGCGATCCCGATGCCCTCCGCGAGGCCATCGACGAGGCCGTCGGGCTGCTCACCTCGGCCACACGACCCGTCATCCTCGCCGATGTCGAGATCCACCGCTTCGGCCTTCAGAACGAGCTGCTCCGCCTCGCCGAGTCGACCGGTATCCCCATCGCCACCACCATCCTCGGCAAAAGCGTGATCTCCGAGGCCCATCCCCTCTTCGCCGGAGTTTATGAGGGCGCCATGGGATGCGCCGAGGTCACCGAGCTGGTCGAAACGGCCGACTGCGTGCTGATGCTCGGATGCTTCCTCACCGACATCAACCTCGGCATCTTCACCGCCAAGCTCGATCCCTCGCGCTGCATCGACGCGACCAGCGAGGATCTGAGGATCCACCATCATCACTATCAGGACGTTCGGCTCGACGACTTCATCCGCGGCCTGATCGACCGCCGGCCGGTCGCGAGGCAACCCATCCCCATCCCCGCGCGCACCAGCCCGTTCGCCGGTGCCGAGGATCCGAAGCCAACCGACCCGATGACCTCGCGCGTGCTCTTCGCCCGGCTCAACCGGATGCTCGCCGGCTCGCCCGAGATGACGGTGATTGCCGACATCGGCGACTCGCTCTTCGGCGCCACCGACCTGGAGATGCACCGCCAGACCGAGTTTCTCAGCCCGGCGTATTACACGTCGATGGGTTTTGGCGTGCCGGCCGCGCTCGGGGCGAGCATGGCGAATCCCCGATCCCGGGCGCTGGTGGTCGTGGGCGACGGGGCCTTCCAGATGACCGGAATGGAACTTTCCACCATCGCCCGATACCGGCTCAACCCCATCATCGTCCTGCTGAACAACCACGGATACACGACCGAGCGGCACCTCCTCGAAGGGTCGTTCAACGACATCGGCGACTGGGCCTATCACCGCATCCCGGAGGTCGTCGGCGGTGGAGTCGGGTTCGAGGTTCGAACCGTCGCCGAGCTCGATGCCGCCCTCGCCGCCGCCCTTCATCAGCCCGAGGGCTACAGCCTTCTGAACGTCCACCTCGACCGATACGACCGCTCACCGGCCCTCGAACGGCTCTCGCAGCGGTTGTCAAAAATTGTTGCGAATACCTAGCCCGGAAAACGCGGACGGGGCGGCCGTCGTCGGCGCCGAGGAAGGCGCTCGGAACAGCCGCCCCGCCAGGTCATCCAGGACGTCGCGAAACGCTCAGGCGCCCGAGGGCGAGCCGCCCCCGCGCCGGAGGGAGTTGGTGTTGAAGCTGGGCGAGTGGGTGGGAGTGTGTCCGATCTGTCGAGTGCCGTTGGCCTTCACGCCGGGAACGTTGGAAATGCTCTCCCGCGTGAGCTGGATCGGAACGACGCCCGTGTAGACGCCCGCATCGTGGCTCTTCGGAACGTGGTGGGTCCAGGAGTACGACTTGCCGACGTGGAACAACGCTCGGTCGTTGATCTGGTTGTCGACGAAGAGGTGGACGGTAAACTTGCCCTGCCGCCCGGCCATGAAGATGCCGGCGGCCTGGCCCGTCGGAGCGGTGTAGCTGTCGCGGATCCCCAGGTAGTTCTTCAGGTGCTTCGTCGGGTGGTTGAAGTTGTAGATGCGATCGGCGAACGGGAGACTCGGCCGATACTGGGCCAGGGCCACACTCAGGGGGATGGGAGCGTAGTTGTAGGTCGAGAGAGCGGCGATCGTCGGAACATACTGGCTCGGGCCAAAGTGGGTGACGTACGTGGTCTGGAGGACCGGTCCGCCAGCCGCGGTGGCGACCAGGCCGCCACCACCACCGCCGCCGCCGCCACCGCCGCTGCTCCCGGTGACCGTGACCGTCGCCGAGCCGGTGAACGCCTCGCCGGTGAACGGCGAGGTCGTCGTGGTGTTGCCCGTCAGGGTGATGGTCCGGCTACCGGCCTGCAAGCCCAGCGACGATCGCGGCGAGATCGTGATGATCGCGTCCTGAATCCCGCCGACCCAGTTGGCCTTGTTCGTGTCGGCGGTCAGCGAGGCGTTCGGGAACGCGATCCCGTTAACCTTGACCGTCTTGACGTTGATGTCGGTCGTCGGCTGGAAGGTCACCCCGTTGGAGGTCGTTCCGTAGACGTAAATCTGGAGGTTCGCCGGAGTCGTCGCGTTGATCGTCGCCGAGGTCAACGGAGCGCCAACCGTGATCGGCACCGTGATCTGATTGGCGGCCGGGATCGGAACGTTGATCAGCCCGCCCTGAACGATCATCGCCCCGCCCGCGAGGTTTCGCGCGGCGTTCTGGGTGCCGTCGTAACCCGGAGCACCGATGATGAAGTCCTGGCGCGAGTCGCCGTCGGCGGTGAAGCTCGTCGTCTGGAACCGGCTCGAGACCGAGGCCCCGAAGAACGACGGCGAGGTGGTCGGCGAGTTGGGAGTGCTCAGCAGGAACTGAACGCCGGAGATCGGCGCGCTCTCCGCGTTCAAGAGCGACTGGCTGCCGGTCAGGCCGCCCGACCGGCCGGGGATCAAATAGGCCGTCCCGGAGTTGTTGTTATAACCCGGCGATCCGACCAGAATCGAGCTGGGCTGGCTCGCGTTGATAAACCCAACCTGCGAAACCGAGTAGCCGGCCAGCGAGCCGGCCAGGGCCCCCTGGAGATACAGCGGCGAGATCGCCGAGGGAGGCGTCGCCAGGTTGAAAACACCCGAGAGGTAGGAGCCCGAACTGCTCGGGGCTCCGTAAAAGAGCGAGGCGAGCCCCTGATTCGTCGTGGTGGAGCTGGAAGAATAATTGGGCGATCCGATCAAGATATCGCCGAATCCATCCGCATTGAAGTCGCCGCCGGAGCTGACCGAGAAACCGGTCCTGCTACCGCTCGGGCCGACGATCGTGGCGCCAGGGACAGCGCCCGTGGTCGTCGACGCGGCACCCACGTTCGCCAGGTTGATGTAGCGGACATTCGTACCGTTGACGGTCACCGTCTGGGCGAGGTTCGCCAGATTGCTCCCGCCATAGATCAGGAACGCGGCGCCCGAGCCATTTTGCGCGGGGGCACCAATGAGCAGGTCGTCGACATTGTTGCCGCCGGAGGTTCCGCCGTTGACGTCGCCACCATCGGCGACGCTCCAGCCGGCCTGGCTCCCTGAGCTGGCCCCGGTGAAAATGGCGCTCTGAGTGCCGGTCTGGCCGATGGTCGAAACGTTGATCGTCGAGGTACTTCCGGAGAGCAAGGCCGTCGAGAGGGCGTAGACGACGCCGGTCCCGGTCGTCGCTCCGTAGCTCGCGTTCGGAGCGCCCAGGATCACGTCGGAATTGCCGTCGCCGAAGATGTTGAACCCGCCGGAGACCGAATAGCCCAGGTTTCCGCTCGCGGCATTGTTGACGAACGTGTAAATCGTCAGGCCGGAATACTGGCTCGGGTTGTCGAGATTCACCGTCTTGCCGACGAAGTTCGCAAAGTTGCCGGTGATCAAATAAGCACGGCCTGTGCCCGGGTTGGCATTGTTGACGTCATTGGCCCCCGGAGCGCCCAGCAGGATACCGTAGGTGTTGCCCAGCTTCACCGAGGAAACCGAGGCGCCGAGCTGAGAAGACGCCGTGGTGGTGAAGGCCACGCCAGCGAACGGGAAGGGCAGATTGGTCGCCCCGCTGATCGGGTTCGACTGGGGAGTCGTTCCAAGCTGGCTAAGGTCGCCAACGCGATTGTCGGCGGTGTACTGGTAGGCACCCGAGGGCGTCTTGCCGATCCAGTCGGTGATCGTGGAGATACCGACGGATTGTGACCCAAAGATCAGGTAGGCGGCGGAGTTGGCGCCAGAACCAATGGTGCTGAAGGTGGAGACGGTGGGAGCACCGACGACGAAGCTATCATAGCCGGTCCCGGTGACATTTCCGACGTCGGAAACGCTCCAGCCGGCGCCCCCCTGGCTGACGGTCGTATTGGTGGTCCCCGGCAGGGTGGTCCCACCGGCGAAGCCGATGCCATAGGGTGCCGTGGCGATCAGGGGATTGGCCGTCGGCGTGGAGACGCCGAGGTCGATCGAGAGCAGCGTTCGGTCCTCAAGGGACTCGAACCGCGGGCGACTGCCGATCTTCGGGCGACGGCCCGCGATCGTCCGCTGAGTTCGGCGATTGCCGAAGAACATGGGAGACTCCCTCCTCGAATATCCTTGGAGCGGGACCGCCGGGGGGCGCCTAGAGTCGATCCTCAACCGCCCGCGCGGGAATCGGCCCGGCGGCACTCCGTCGCCTGGGCCCCGCCTTTACCCTCTGCAATTTCGGACCGGGGGTGTTATCGACTCCAAACCATTCGTCAAGTCAGGATTCGTCGCGGGAGTTGTCCCGCGCCTTTTCCGCTCAACCACGTCAACCCGCAGGCCCGATATAACTCGCGAAGATGGAACCCCCGGCGAGGGGTCGGGATCGGTCCCGGGATCGACGGACCGGTCTCGATCCCGGCCCCTCGGTGGTTCCTGCAGGAGCGGCGGTCCGCCGGGGCGGACCGCGACGACGATGTCCACCGGCCGACCCTGGGCGCGATTCTCGCCCAGGTCGGCCTATTCCCGGTGTCGAGGCGAGATCCATGAACGCACGGAGGATTCGGAGGGCCGGCACCGCGGGCCGGCGGTTCGCCCTGGCGGCGATGGCCGGCCTGGCTCTCGGCTCACAGGCGGGCTGCACCCGCGAGTTCTTCCGGGAATGGGCCAATCAGGATGTCTCGGAAGTCGTCTTCGAGAAAAGTCGCGACCCGCGCTGGCGCCTCGATACCTTCTCGGCCGAGTCGCCGGCCCTCTCCCGGTTCGCCGATCCCTACGACCAGGACGCCCCACCCGCGCCGCCCGACGACGTCGCGACCGAGGCGCTCTCGCCCGTCCCGCAGTGGCCGAGCAACCGCCTGATCGTCCCGGCCGAGGGAACCGGCTATCTCGAACTCCTGGAAAACTGGAAACGCCAGGATCTGGAGACCGCCGCCGCCGAGGGCCGGCCCGTCTCGCCCGGCGGAGCTCCCGGCGTCGGACTGCCCGAAAACCTGGGCTACGGCGGCGTTCCGCCCTCGCTCAGCACCGACCCCGCCTCGCGACCCGGCGTCCCCTTCCAGCCGTTCCCCGGAATGGCCGACCCCTACAAACCCGGCGGTATCATCGATCCCGATCGCGCCATCGACGCCGACCAACCCGCCGGCGCTACCGGTATGCCGATCGAGGCCGAGTCGGGCCGGGCCACCTTCGGCGGCGTTCGCCCACCCATGCCGCCCGGCGGTTACGGCCGCCCCGACCCAGGCGCCGACATCGCCCCAGGAACCGGCACCCCCGCCGGACCGGCGCCTCCCGTCCCGCCGCCGACACCCATCAATCCACCGGGCGCCCCAGCGCCCTCGGCCGGTCCACCCGGTCCCTCCGCCAACTACACCCCGACACCCCGAGACGGCGTCACCTTCCCGGTCGTCCGACTCCAGGACGGCGGTACCACGCCGAATTCGGGGACCAGGACGCCCGGTTCGACGCCCATATCCGTAGCGAAGGGCGCAAACGACCGGCGCCGGCCCCAGATCCCGCCGCCGCGATCTCCAATCTCCCGGCCCGTCGCGCCCTCCACCAGCCCCTCGGGCGGGAAGGATCGGATGGTCGCCCGCTCGCGGACCCAGGATCGAGCCGTCGCCCGGACCGCCCAGGTCCCAGGCGGCATCAACTCCGGTCCCGCCCCGAGGGGCGTCCCAGGCGGCATCAACTCCGGCCCCGCCGCCAGAGTGGCCCCCGGCGGGATCTCCTCCGACCAACCCCGGCGACCCGGTACTCTTGATCCCGATATCCGGAATCTGCCCGCCATCCCCGGCGCTCCGCTCGACCGGCAGGAAATCAATGAAGCCGGCCGAATGGATCGGGAACAGGCCATCAAACTCTACGGAACCCTCGTCCCCGAAATCCCCCCGATGGACGAGGCCGAGGCCGCCGGACTTCCCAAGGGTATGAAGGCCTATCGCCTCGACATGCAGCGTTCCTGGTTGCTAGCCCTGATCAATGCTCGGTATTATCAGTACCAGCTTGAGCAGCTCTATCTGTCGGCGTTGCCAGTGACACAGCAGCGGTTCGCGTTCGAGCCGCAGTTCTACGCGGGACTCTCGCCAACGACGGGGGTGCCGCAGGGCGGATCGGGCGGCGGCGGCTCGTTTGCACCGGCGAGCGGCCTGAGCACGGCCAATTCGTTCACGTATGCCACGCGGTACGCGCCGACGGGGCAGGTCTCGACGATGAACATCGGGACCGTGGCGGGCGTCGGCAAGCTGTTCAGCTCGGGCGGTCAGCTTCTGATGGGGTTCGCCAACGAGCTGGTGTTCAACTTCGCGGGGAAGAACCCGAGGCAGCCGACGGTCCTCTCAGCGCTCCCGATCAGCTTCTACCAGCCGCTGCTCCGCGGTGCGGGGCGGGCGGTCGTGCTGGAGCCCTTGACGCAGGCCGAGCGGACCTTGCTGTACCAGGTCCGAGCCTTCACGCAGTTCCGCCAGCAGTTCTTTGTGGCGACACTGACCGGCGGACAGGTGCAGAACTTCGGCAACACGTTCAACCTCGCCGGGTTTACCAGCGGCGGGAACGTGGACCCGGTGGTCGGCTTCATTCCCACGGCGTTCAACGTGGTTCAGGTCGAGATCGACCGGAGGAATGTGGCCTTCTACGAGAGTTTGGTTAAACTGTATCAGGAGTTGATTCAGGGCGAGTCGTCGGGGCTCTCTCAGCTTCAGGTGGACCAGACGATGTCGCAGCTCATCGGAGCGCGGTATCGGCTTTACTCCGACAAGCTGACGTACCGGTACGGGATTGACAACTACAAGATCCAGCTTGGGATGCCGCCGGACACGCCGATCGTGATGGATCAGACGTTCCTCGGCAAGCCGTTTTACGACGTCTTCAATGCGATCGACTCATGGCAGAGGAGGCCCGAACGCACCCTGAACGAGCTTCCCGGGATCATCGGCAAGCTGCCGCAGCTTCCGGATATCGAGATCGACGGCCGATCATTGCTGGGGATCTACCGGAACTATCGAGCCTCGTCGGGGGCCAAGTATGTCCCCGAGGACGAGGATGGGCTGGAAGACCTGCTCCAGGCCGCCGTCCGGGTCGGCCTGGAATTCCGAATGGATCTGATGAACGCCCGGGCCGAACTGTACGACGCCTGGCGGCAAATCCGGGTCGCGGCCAACGCGCTGAAGGGCGTGCTCAACATCACGCTGACCAACAATACCTACACCGGCCCCTATACCACCAACCCGTTCGCCTTCCTGAGCCAGGCAAAGAACTTCAGCCTGGTGCTCCAGACCGAACTGCCCCTGGTCCGGATGACCGAGCGGAACGCGTTCCGCCAGGCCCTCATCACCTACCAGCGTCAGCGACGCAGCCTGATGACCGCGGAGGACGACCTGAAGATCCAGCTTCGGCAGGACATCCGCCTCGTGCAGCAGTTTTATATCAACTACGAGATCAACAAGCGCAACTACGAGTTGAACGTCCGGCTGAAGGATCAGGCTTTCGAGCAGATCGTCGCGCCACCGGCGTCGGGAGGCTCGGGTCTGGCCCAGTCGGCCAACGCGGCAACCCAGACGACCAACCTCCTGAATTTCCAGGGCGCGTCGTACGGGTCACAGATTCAGTTGATTACCTCGTACGAGACCTACCAGCAGAACCGCCTGATCTTTTATCGCGACATCGGCACCCTGCCTTACGACGAATGGGAGGCGTTTCGTGAACTTTTCCCTACCCAGTACCACGGGCCCATCCTCACCCCAGCCGGGGGGGGCGTCAACGCTCGTCCGGGACTTGCCGGCGACGCCGAAGCCGCTCCGCCGCCGCCGCCGAATCTCGCCGGGTAAGATCCTGGCCGCCCTTCTTGTCGTGGCGCTCGGAGTCGGCGGGATCGCCGTCTGGAGCGTCCCGGGCATGAGCAAGCCGATCAAGGGGTTCTTCTTCGGGCCGACCGGTGGGGTGATCCCCTACACGGTCCGCTCGGGGAGCCTCGAAATCGCCATCGACGCCCGAGGGGCGCTCGAAAGCAGCAAGAACGTCGATGTCTACTGCAACGTCGAGGGCGGGACGACCATCATCAAGATCGTCTCCGAGGGAACCCGGGTCAAGAAGGGCGAACTCCTCGCCGAACTCGACTCGGCCGCCCTCAAGGACCAGCTCATCAACCAGCGAATCACGACCAAAAGCGCTGAGGCCAACTACCTCAACGCCAAGCTCACCCGAGAGGTCGCTGAAATCGCGGTCCGAGAGTACGTCGAGGGAACCTACGTTCAGGACAAGCAGAACTACCAGGGACAGATCAAGCTGGCCGAGTCCGACCTCGTCCGGGCCGAGGACCGGCTCGAATGGGCCACCCGGATGGCCGAGAAGGGGTACGTCTCCATCTCGACCAAGAAGTCGGAAGAGCTCAACTACCAGAAGGCGAAGTTCGCCCTGGAGCAGGCTCAGAGCCAGTTCGACGTCCTGGAGAAGTACACCAAGGAAAAGACGATCAAGGAGCTGGAGAGCGAGGTCAAGAAGGCGCACTCCGACGAACTGGCCAAGCAGGCGACCTGGGAGCTCGAAAAGTCGAAGGAAGACAAGCTGGAGAAGCAGATCGCCAACTGCACGCTGATCGCCCCGATCGACGGCCTGGTCGTCTACGCCAATGATCCCTCCCGGATGTGGGGGAGCAACCAATCGCAGATCGAGGAAGGCGCCCAGGTGCGCGAGCGTCAGAAGGTGATCAGCATCCCCGACATCGGCCGGATGCAGGTCAACGCGAAGGTGCACGAGGCCCAGGTCGACAAGATCAAGCCGGGGCTCCGCTCACAGATCCGCGTGGATGCCTTCGCCGAGCAACAACTGGAAGGGCGAATCTCCGAGGTCGCCCCCCTGCCCGACGCAAGCAACTTCTTTAGCTCCGATATCAAGGTGTACACCACCAAGATCGCCATCACCAACCCGACCGAGGGCCTCCGCCCCGGGATGACGGCCGAGGTCAAGATCCTGGTCGATCAACTGGAAAACGTGCTGAGCGTTCCCGTGCAGGCCGTTTTGCAGTACGGCGGCAAGTACCACATCACGAAGAAGCAGGGCGACAACTATCAGCGGGTGGACGTGGAACTCGGCCCCTCGAACGACCGGATGGTGCAGGTCCTCAAGGGCCTCTCCGACGGCGACGTGATCGTGCTGAACCCGATCTCGCTGATGACCCAGGAAGAGCAGCGCGAACTCTTCAAGAACACCGGTGGCGCCACGCAGGGCATCGGCAAGGTCGAGGCGGCGCCGGGCAAGGACGGCCCTCCGGGTGCCGAGGGCAAGGGTGGCCCTCCGGGCAAGGGCGGTCCCGCGGCCAAGAAGAAGGGGGGCCGCGGCGGCAACCCATACATGCAGAAGATGGCCCCTGCCGACCGCGCCAAGTTCCGCTCCGCCTCGGATGACGAAAAGAAGGCCCTGCTGAAGAAAGCCGGTATGCCCGAGGACCAGATCGACCAGATGATCGAGCGGATGAAAAGCTTCGGCGCCGGCGGTGGACCAGGCGGGCCAGGTGGACCGGGTGGACCAGGTGGCGGCTTCGGCGGAGGTCGCCGGGGCGGACCGCCGGGAGGTGGCGACCAGTGAGCGCGTTTCTCAACGGAACCACGTCGGCGACCCCTGGCTCGAAGCCGATCGTCAAGCTGGTCGACGTGGTCAAGACCTACGTGATGGGGCACAACACCGGCGGCGGAGGTCTTCTCCGTCGCCGGTCGCAGGCCGCCGCGACTGTCACCGTCCACGCCCTGCGCGGGGTCTCGGTCGATTTCTACCCAGGCGAGTACATCGCGATCATGGGAGCCTCGGGCTCGGGCAAGAGCACCATGCTCAACCTGCTCGGATGCCTCGACCGGCCGACCAGCGGCGAGTATTTCCTCGGCGGTCGCGATATCGCCCAGCTCGACGACGACGAGCTCTCGGAGATCCGAAGCCGATACCTGGGCTTCATCTTCCAGTCGTATAACCTGATCCAGCAGTACACGGTCCTGGAAAACATCCAGCTCCCGCTCACCTATCAGGGCTCCGGCGAAATCGCCCCGGAGGCCGAGGAGCGGTCGGTCGAGCTCGCCAAACTCGTCGGCCTGGCCGACCGGCTCGATCACCGCCCCGCGCAGCTCTCCGGCGGTCAGCAGCAGCGCGTCGCGATCGCCCGATCGCTGATCAACGACCCATACGTGATTCTGGCCGACGAGGCGACCGGTAACCTCGACACCAGAACTAGCCACGAAATCATGGAAATGCTCGGCAACCTCAACGACTCGGGCAAGACCATCATCATGGTCACGCACGAGGAAGACATCGCCGAGCACGCCAAGCGGATCATCCGGATGCGCGACGGCCAGATCGTCGAGGATGGACCCAGCAAGCGAATGCAGCAGGCCGCCACCGCCCTGATCGGAACCGCCCACCTGAACGGCCCCGCGCCGGCCTGGGAGACGACCGATCCAACCGCCGCCGCCGGCGCGGGCGCCGGTCGAGAGTAAAAGTCAGGCATTGCGAGATTTGACCACCGGGAGCGAAAAACCATGGGTCGCATCTGGCGCGGGCTGAAGCTGGGTATGAAAAGCCTGCTGCTGCACAAGCTGCGGTCGGGCCTGACGGTGCTGGGTATCGTCTTCGGCGTCGCGGCCGTGATCTCGATGCTCGCGATCGCCGAGGGAACCAGCCGCGACGCCAAGGACCAGATCCAGGCCCTGGGCGCCACGAATATCATTATCCGTTCGGTCAAGCCCAGCGACGAGGCGCAGGCCTCCGCCTCCGGCCGACCGGCGATGATCCTCAACTACGGACTGAAATACGCCGACTACGACCGAATGGTCGACACCATTCCCACCATCAAGAAGATCCTGCCGATTCGAGAGATCCGCAAGCAGATCCGCCGAGGCCCACACTCCATCGAGGGCCGGGTGGTCGGCACGACCGAGGACTACGCCGATTTCAACCTCCTGCAACTGGAGAAAGGGCGGTTCCTCAAGGCGTCGGACAACGAAAAATACCAGAACTTCGCCGTGCTCGCGCACAAGACGGCGGAACAGCTCTTCCCCTACGAAAACCCGCTCAACCAGTCGGTGAAGCTGGGGAACGACTATTACACGGTCATCGGCGTCACGGCCGAACGGGCAAGCTCGGCCGGAATCGGCGGCAGCCTCGCCGCACAGGACTTCAACAAGGATGTCTACATCCCGCTGAACACCTGCCGGCTCCGGTTCGGCGAACGCATCGTCGACATGCGCTCCGGCTCACGACAGGCCGAGGAAACCCAGCTCAGCCAGATCACGCTCCAGGTCAAGACCATCGACGACGTCCTCCCCACCGTCCCACTCGTCCAGGCCTCGTACGAGAAATACCACTCCAAGAAGGACGTCGAGATGACCGTCCCGTACGACCTGCTCCTCCAGGCCGAGAAACAGGCCCGACAGTTCGCCATCATCCTGGGAACGATCGCCGCCATCTCGCTTCTGGTCGGCGGAATCGGGATCATGAACATCATGCTGGCGACCGTCACCGAGCGAACCCGTGAGATCGGCATCCGCCGGGCCCTGGGCGCCAAGCAGCGTGACATCACCCAGCAATTCCTGATCGAAACCGTCGTGCTCTCGGGCGTCGGCGGATTGCTCGGGGTCGCCGTTGGCTTCATCATCCCCAGCCTGATCGTCTTCTTCATTCGCGACCAGAAGGCAATCGTCACCGGTAGCTCCGTCATCCTCTCCTTCGGAATCTCCGTCGCCATCGGCATCCTCTTCGGCATCTACCCCGCCCGCCGAGCCGCCATGATGGACCCAATCGAAGCCCTTCGACATGAATAGTCGTTGGTTCTTTTAATTGGTCATTGGTTCCTGGTACGCTGTCGCGGAATTCAGAACCAGGGGAGCAGCGGGGCGAACCCGGAGGAACGCCGATGGCGGGACTCCGGGCGTGCGTTTCCTGAAAGCCTGGAACTCAGAACCAATTACCGAGAACGAAGAAGTAAGAGGCCCCTTGCATCGCGGGATCGCGAAGGCTAGTCTGGGTGAGTTCAGAGTTAAAGACCGCGGCGAGGGGTTGGGTCCCCGGCCGCGGTTTTTGTTCATCACAACGGAACGAGACAGCCCGGGGCGAACGGCCTGGATCGGATCAGAAGATCCGATCGGGGGCGCGGACGATCCTGGGCGTGGAGACTTCTCGAAACCGACCTACCGCGGCGATCGCGAGCGGGTCCCATCCGGCGCGACGGCCGGGCGACTTCGCGGCTTCCTCCCCGAATGTTCGTACCCGGTGAACCGGCGAGCTGTCCGGAGTCCCGCCGTCGCATCCCCTTCGGTTGCGGCCCAATCGGCCGCCATTCCAGGCGACGCTGCCCCGCATCGGTCCCTTCGCCTTCGGGCGAGGGCAGGCGGGGCGATTCGAAGTGGCAGGTCAGAAAGAAGGAGTAGATCCGCATGGCCACCGACCGAATCCCCATGTCGAAAGAAGGCTACGAAAAGCTCAAGGCCCAGCTCGACAAGTACAAGAACGAGGACATGCCCCGGATCGCCCAGCAAATCGCCGATGCCCGCGGCGAGGGTGATCTCTCGGAGAACGCCGAGTTCGACGCGGCCGTCGAGGCCCAGGGGATGCTCCAGGCCCGGATTAACGAACTCCAGAACAAGCTTAGCCAGGCGTTCATCGTCGATAAATCGACGGTCACCACCGAACGCGCCGCCTTCGGCCTGAAGATCCGCGTTCTCGACCTGGAAGAGAACGAGGAAGAAGACTACATCCTCGTCGGTCCCGGTGAGGAAGACCCCGACCAGGACAAAATCCCAATCACCGGCCCGATCGGCCAGGCGCTGGTTGGCAAGCAAATCGGCGAACAGGTTGAGGTTCCCGTCCCTCGCGGCAAGCGGATCCTCAAGGTCGTTGGGATCAGCCACGCCTGAGCCCAACCTGTCCCGTGTACGAGCCAGCTTGGCGCCAGTCGGCGTTCCGCACGCTTTCCCTGGCTTCCTCCAGGTCTATCTGATACAGGCGATCGAAGCGACGGCGATCGGATCGGGAGCTACTGGCGCGGATGGACTGATCCGAGGCGAAGGATCGTTCGAAAACCTTGTAGGAGCCGGCTCCAGCCGGCGATCTTCGGGACACCTTCCGCTTCGCCCGGTTGAAAACCTTGTAGGAGCCGGCTCCAGCCGGCGATCCACGCGACACCTTCCGCTTCGCCCGGTCGAAAACCGTGTAGGAGCCGGCTCCAGCCGGCGATCCACGCGGCACCTTCCG
>DAIDKV010000059.1 GCA_027449865.1 Planctomycetales bacterium | reverse complement strand
AGCGATGGAAGCCGACGGCTGGGCCGTCCGCTTCAACCGGTGGGAGGTCGGCGAGGAGGAGTCATCCCGCCCCATCGGTGTCTTCGAGTTGACTCCTCCCGTGGTCACCGGTGCCTGAATTCGTTGAAATAAATCCGACATTTGTGGTAGGATCGATTCGAAGTGGGGGCCTTGGGCACGGGATAAAGGAGGCGGGAAAATGGGTGTCACCGGGTTGGTCGGGATCATGGCATTGGCCGGTCTCATTGGGGCAAACGAGCCCGCGAGGTCGGTGGCCGACTTCCGACTTCAGGACCACCGCGGAACCTGGCACACGCTCGACGAGGCCCGCGATCGGAAGGTGGTCGTCCTGGCATTCCTCGGGACCGAGTGCCCCCTGGCCGAGATCTACGCCCCGAAACTGGCACAGATTGCGCGCGAATATGACCTGCGCGGCGTGGGATTTTTCGGCGTTTTCGCCAACCAGCAGGACGGTCCGGTGGCGATTGGCCGGTTCAAAGAACGCCATGGGCTGCCATTCGTTGCCATTAAGGACGTCGGCAACGAGCTGGCCGACCGCCTCGGGGCCGAGCGCACACCCGAGGTCTTTGTGCTGGACGGGGCGCGGGCGATCGCCTATCGGGGTCGAATCGACAACCAGTATGCTATTGGCATCCATCGCCCCGATGCGGCCCGTCGCGACCTGATCGAGGCGCTGGACGCGCTCCTCGCTGGTCGACCGGTCGGGACGCCGAGAACGAAGGCCGTCGGCTGCCGGATCGGCCGGGTCACGAAGCCGGCCCGAGAGGGCACGGTGACCTACGCCAGGGAGGTCTCTCGTATCCTCCAGGCGCACTGTGTTTCTTGCCACCGCCCGGGCGAGATCGGTCCGTTTTCGCTGACCGATTACCGACAGGCGGCCGGATGGTCGAGCATGATCGACGAGGTCGTTGACGAGGGACGGATGCCTCCCTGGCTCGCCTCGCCCGAACACGGCACGTTCGCGAATGACGCGCGGCTCTCGGAGGCGGAGAAGAATACGATCCGAGAATGGGTGGCCGCGGGCGCGCCGGAGGGGAATCCGGCCGATCTGCCTCCGCCGCCCCGATTCGTCCAGGGATGGCAAATCCCTCGGCCTGACCTGATCCTGGAAATGCCCCGCGAGGTGGAAATCCCGGCCGAGGGATCGATGCCCTACCAGCTCGTCGAGATCGACCCAAAGCTAACGCACGATGTCTGGATCCGGGCCTCCGAGGTTCGGCCGGGCAACCCGTCGGTTGTCCACCACGTTGTGGTCTATGTCCTGCCGCCTGGGGTGGAGAAGATCGACGAGGCTGGCGGCGACTTCCTCGCGGCCTACGCTCCTGGTATGCCTCCCCGCGCCCTGCCCGACGGCGTCGCGAAGCGGATCCCGGCGGGCTCGAAGCTTGTCTTGCAGCTTCACTATACGCCCCGCGGCACGAAGCAGGTCGATCGGAGCCGGATCGGGCTGGTCTTCGCCGATCCGAAGGCCGTCCACAAGGAATTGATGTCGGGGATGGCGCTCAATCTTCGTCTTCAGATACCGCCCGGCGCGACCGACTACGTCTCGCGGGCCGACTTCCGGTTCTCGCGCCCCTCGATGCTCCTCGCTCTTTTGCCGCACATGCACCTCCGGGGCAAGTCGATGCGGTTCGTCGCCAGGTATCCCGACGGCCGGCACGAGGTTCTCCTCGACGTTCCCCGATACGAGTTCGACTGGCAAAATCTCTACGCCCTCAACCCGCCGAAGCCGATGCCCGAGGGGACGATCCTCCACACCGAGGCCCACTTCGATAACTCGGACGAGAACCCGAACAATCCAGACCCCCGACGCGCCGTGACGTTCGGCGAGCAGACCTGGGACGAGATGCACGTCGGCTATGTCAATTACGTCCTGGCCGACCAGGATCTCGCCCTTGGCCGGCCGACCTCGACACGGCTACCGAGCGGCCGGTATCGCGTCATGTTCCGCCACCGGCCGGAAAGGCTCTCGAAATCGGTCGCCCTGGTCGGCTCGTTCTCTGACTGGAAGGATCACCCCATCGCCATGGCTGGCCCGGATGCGAAGGGAAACTATTCGGCGACGATCGAACTCGCCCCCGGTGACTACGAATACAAGTTCCTGATCGACGGCGAGAGATTTCAGGAGGACACCGGCAATCCCGACTCGGCCGGCTTCTTTCACAACAGCCTGATCCGGTTGCCCTGAGCCAGGCCGGTCAATCGTGCCGGAGCGCCGTGACCGGGTCGACCTTCGAGGCGCGGCGGGCCGGGTAAAGTGCCGCCACGACCGTCACGCCGATCGTGAAGAACAAAACGATCACACCAATCCGGGCTGGGAAGGCGAAGATCGAGCCTGAAAGGTCGATCTGCATGTCGCGACGGATCATCGAGCGAACCCAGGCGTCGCCCGGGAACGAGATCGTCCAGGCGAGCAGCAGGCCCGAGACTCCGCCGATCAGGCCGATCAGCCCCCCTTCGACCAGGAAGAGGGCCTGGAGCTGCCAGTCAGCGGCGCCGACCGCCTTCATGATCCCGATCTCGCGACGGCGCTGAAGGACGCTCATCAGCATCGTGTTCGCGATCCCGAGCGCCGAGACGAGCAAGGCGACCGCGGCCACGCAAGTCATCCCGCCGAAGATCAAAAGATAGGTCAGCCGCTCGCGCTCAACGAAGCGGACGATCGATTCACTGCGCAGGTCGAGGGCCTCGACCCGGTCCACGACCTCCTTCACGTTTCTCATGTCGTCGATGAGCAGGACCGCGCGGTGGACGCCTCCCTTGCGGCGGGCCGGGTCGCGGAAGTACAAATCGACGGCCGTCTGACGAGGCAGGATCAGGTCGGTATCGGCGGGGAATCGGCTCCAGGCGTCCTTGTTTTCCTCGTGGGTCAGCTCGCGGAAGATCCCAACGACCTGGTAATCGTCGGCGGCATCGATCGGGACCGCGGCGGCCGACGGTTGCCGGATCGCTTTTTTCAGGATCGAGGACTCGTCGGCGGTCAGTCGGAACTGGTCGAGCATCCCCGGGAGTTGCCAGGCGAGTTGGCGGAGGGCCAGCCACTCATCCCGGCCGCCGCCTCGCGAGCGGCCGGCGAGTGAGACCTCAAAGCTCGGTCCCTCCTCGGGGTTCCAGAACTCGATCCGGAGGGGCTTGCCGATGACCTGGGCGATATCGGCATCGTCGACCAGGCCGATCCGGTACGCAAACATCTCGGAGAGCAGAACCGACCGCTCGTCCTCGGCCTCGAACGCCCGGCCGGCAACAACCCGTTTACGAAACTCGGGGTCCTCGCCAGCGCCCGACGAAAGGCTTGCATCCTCCGGCCGATGGCCCAGCGTCGCGACGACCGGGCCGCCGACGATCGGGATCAGCCGGCGGACGTGTGGGAGCCGGGCAAGCGTTTCCAGTCGATCCGAGGTCAGGTCGACCCGCTCGGCCAGGCCACCTCCTCCGCGCCGATCGGCGAGAGCCTTGCGGATCCGCTCGTGACGCTCGGCCGACATCCGCCCCTTGACCTCCACCTGATCCTTCTTGCTGTCCCTGTTCGCACGCCAGGCGGGGTGAACCGTCACCTTGCGCGCGGCGTCGCCCTTGCTCGCCTCGCGCTGGATCGTCTCCTGGACCCCCTCGTTGATCGAGAGGCTCGCCGCAAGGACAAACGCGCCGAAGACAACCCCGAGCGTGGTCAGGGACGTCCGGAGCTTCTGCTGACCGAGCGCGGCCAGGGCCCATCGAAACAGGTCAAACCAGCGCAAGAGGCAATCCTCCGTCGGCTCCCGGTCAGGTAGACTCGGCCGCGATCCGGCCGTCGACGAGTCGGACGACCCGGTCCGTGCAGGTCGCGGCCAGTTCCTCGTCGTGGGTGACGAGGACGAGAGTGGCCGCGTGCTCGCGAACGTGGTCGAGGATCAGCGCCATGACTTGCCGGGCGGTCTGGCTGTCGAGGTTGCCGGTCGGCTCGTCGGCCAGGAGAACTCGGGGCCGATTGGCGAGCGCCCTGGCCACGGCGACTCGCTGGCTCTCGCCACCGCTCAACTGGTCCGGCCGGTGTTCCATCCTCTCCCCCAGCCCCACGGACTCCAGCGCCTCTCGCGCGACGGCCCTCCGATCGCGTGGCGATCGGCCGGCGAAGATCATCGGCAGTTCGACGTTTTCCGTGGCCGACCTCGAAGGAATCAGGTTGAACGACTGGAAGATCATGCCAACGGTCGTCGACCGGAACCGGGCCATCTCACGCCCTGAAAGCCGGTCGAGATCCCGGCCGCCGACTCGCAGACGCCCCGAACTGGGGCGGTCGAGGCCGCCGAGCAGGTTCAGGAGTGTCGACTTTCCCGAGCCCGACTTGCCCAGCAGGGCCAGGCGCTCGCCGTTCTTGACCTCAATGGAGACTCCCCGGAGAGCCTCGACCCGGGCATCCCTGGCGCCGTATACCTTCCGCAGCTCGACCGCCCGGATCGCCACCTCGTCGTCCTCGTCGCGATCCGATCCCATCGCGTTGCTGCCCCGAGCCGATCCGCCTGTCCGATCCGGAAACCCCGACCGCTCATCCTACCCGATTCTCTGACTTCTGTCAGGAGAACTCACTTCCGGGGCGGGGCAGGCGGTCGGGCGGATTGTCCTCCCGATCGATCAAAGAAAATCCGCCAGGATGCCATCCGCCAGGAAGATCCCCTCGCGACCGAGACGCAATCGCGGGCCGTCGTCGATCAGGTAGCCGAGGTCGCGATAACGCCCGATCGCGGCGCCAGCCAGGTCATCGATGTCGAAGCCGGTCCGGAGGCGGAAGTCGCCGCGATCGAGGCCGATCGCGATCCGACGGAGCATCAGGACGGCCGTCTCGCGCGCCCGGGCCTCGGCGTCGAGTTCCTCGGTCGGGCCGGTCGCCGGTTGTCCCGACTCGATCCGCCGCAGGTAAGCGTTCAGGTCGCGCGTGTTGACGGTCCGAACGCCCCGCTCGTACCGAGCGGCCCCAACGCCAAAACCGAAATACGCCTCGTTCGCCCAGTAGACCAGGTTGTGCCGCGACTCGTGCCCGGGAACCGCGAAGTTGGAGATCTCGTACATCGAGAGCCCTGCCCGCGCGAGCCGGTCGATCGTGTGCTCGTACATTGCACGCTCCACCTCCTCGTCGAGGGGAAGTACCTCGCCCCGCTCTCGGCCTTGCCAGAGCCGCGTTCCCTTCTCATAGACCAGCCCGTAGCACGAAAGGTGCGACGGCCCAAACTCCAGCGCGATCTCCAGGTCACGCTCCCAGTCGGCCGATGACGAACCAGGTACGCCGAAGATCAGGTCGAGCGACCAGCGGGGGAAACGGTCACGCACGATCGCGACGGCCTTCTCGACCTCCGGCCGACCGTGCTCGCGCTCCAGCACCTTCAACGATTCGGGGCGGAATGATTGCGCACCCAGACTGATCCGGTCGACTCCCGCCGCCGCCAGGATCTCTGCCTTCTCATCATCGAGTGTCCCTGGGTTCGCCTCAACCGTCCACTCGGCCCCCGGCGCGGGGATGAGCCATCGCCCGAGAATTCGCGTGAGCTCGCTCAGTTGACGGGCTGCGAGCCGTGTCGGCGTCCCGCCGCCGACAAAAATGGTGTCGACCTCGCGCGGATGCCCGAGGTGATCGGCCATCTCGCGATCGAGTGCCGCAAGATAGCGGTCGGCCAGATGGTCGAAGCCGGCCACCGAGGCGAAATCGCAATACCCGCACTTGTGCGCACAGAAGGGGACATGCACATAGGCGGCGCGTGGCCATTGCCAGGCCGGCTCGGCGGTCGAAGCGGCCGAAATTGCCTCTGTCACGGAACCGCCTCGACGAATCGGATCTCCGGAACCTCGGCCCGAAGAATCGCGTCGACCATCATCAGCCTCGCGACCATGGCCGACGAGCAACCGAGACCACAGGCCCCCAGAAGGCGAACCTGCACAATCCGATCCGTGTCGAGCCCGACCAGTTCGATATCGTCACCGTCCGCGCCGATCTCGGCACGGACCCGCTCGTCCAGAGCGCGGGCAACGCGATCGCGGAGGGTCTCCAATCCGCCCTCGGTCCTCGTGGTCGGCGCATGATCGATCATCGTCAGAAGCGGCTCAATCGGGTGGAAGGTATCTCCGGTGGGAATCGTAAAGCGGACGCGTGGAGCGTCAAGGGGATGAACCCAAGACTCCTGGCGGTTTGCCAGCAACAGCTCTCCACTCCATCCTTCCCCGACCAGCCGGCCAGGGAACGAGGTCGGATCGATCGAACAAGATTTCCGGGGGGAGAGGACGAATCGAGAACGCTCTCAATACTCGTCGTAGCCACCGCCACCGCGATAGCCGCCACCGCCGCCACCGCCGCCACCGCCGCCACCGCCGCGATAGCCACCACCACCGCCTCCGCCGCCACCACCTGGCGTCCGGGGACGTGCCTCGTTGACCGTGAGCCGCCGGCCGCCGTGATCCTGGCCGTCCAGGCTCTCGATGGCCGCCAGGGCCTCGTCGTCGTTCGTCATCTCAATGAAGCCGAAACCCCGGCTCCGACCCGTCTCGCGGTCGCTCAGGACCTGCGCGCTGCTCACCGTCCCGTACTGTTCGAACAGCTCCTGCAGTTCCTCGGAAGTGACCGTGTACTTCAGGTTCCCAACGTAAAGCCGCTTCGCCATCTCAGATCGCCCGAAACAGGCTCTCCACCGACCAGAGGATCAGGGGACGCTCGACCTCGGTCCGGCGAAGGATCGTCGCGGCCACGGCCGCTGTATCGACCCACCGCCAACCGACTCGCCCAGACGTGGGAACGGCCGATCGACACCACCAGCCGGCCGCCATCGGCCTGGTTCTTGTTGGTCTAAACTATATGCATCCCGCGAGGCCGTATCAACGACAAAAATGGCTCCAACGGCGAAATCGCCGAAATCTTTCGTACACGCTCAACCAGGGCCGCACGCCCCCAGAGAAAACGGGGTTCTGGCTCTCGATCTCGGGCCCGGATAACATGGGCCGATTGCTATCCTCGGCCGAATCGGCACTCCTTCCGAGAGGAGCCCTCTCCATGTTCTCGAAGCGTCGGCGCTGGGTCGTGATCTCCCTGTTCGCAGGATCTCTCTTGATGATGGTGGGAGCGTCGTCACGAGGTGAGGGGTGGGTGCTCGGAGGTCGGAGCGCCGAGGTCGACCTTGCCGAGACGCCCATCCTGGTTCCGGCCGCCGCGGCCATGCCGGTGGGGACCTACGCCATCCAGGGCGATCCGAATCTTGGAGCGATCTCGGCTGTTGTGTTCGAGGAGGGTCCTCGGCGCTGGTTCGCAACCGTCTTGCCGACGATCCCGGCGCATCGGACGCTGGCCTATCGGGTTGCTCCGCAGCCAGAGACCGGGCCGTTGGGCGTTCGCTTCCGGGAGTCGGGCGCGAACCTGGAAGTGGTGGTCGACGATCATCTGCTCACCACCTACGTGCCCGTCTCGAACAGCAAGCCCATCTTCTTCCCCGTCCTCGGCCCGACCGGCTCGATGGTGACGCGATCGTACCCAATGGTCGATGTCCCGGGTGAGGACCGGGATCATCCGCACCAGCGATCGTTCTGGTTCACGCACGGCGATGTCAACGGCATCGACTTCTGGGCCGAGGACAAACCCGGGACACCGCCCGAGAAGCGGTCCAGGGGGAGCATCCGCGAGACGAGTCGTCGAGTAGTCATCGAAGGTCCCGTGCTGGGCCGGCTCGAAACAACGGACGACTGGCTCGCGCCCGGAGGGCGTCGGATCGGCCGCGATCGTCGGACCGTGACCTTCTATCGGACCCGAGCCGTCCGGATTCTGGATTTCGAGGTCACTGTCGAGGCGTCCGACGGGCCGATCACGTTCGGTGACACCAAGGAAGGCACTTTCGGTCTCCGACTCGCCTCATCGATGGACGTGAATCGGAAACAGGGGGGAAAAATCACCAATGCCGAGGGTCTGACCGACGCGAAGGCGTGGGGAAAATCGTCCCCATGGGTCGATTACGTCGGGCCGGTGGAAGGCCGGACGGTCGGCGTGGCGATCCTGAACCACCCGCAAAGCTTCCGTTTCCCAACCACCTGGCACGTTCGAGACTACGGGCTCTTCGCGGCCAATCCCTTCGGAGGCAAGGATTTCAAACGGCCCGAGTGGGGCGCCCACACAATCCCGGCCGGTGGAACCCTTCGATTCGGCTACCGAGTGATTTTGCACGAGGGCGACACCGCCACGTCCCACGTGGCGGCCCACTTCGAGGGTTACGCCCATCCGCCAGTGCTCCGGCTCAGCGAGGATCAGGCGGCTGGCGGACGCTGACCGCCCGGTCGCCCCACACCCCGGATGCGACGGTCCGGGGTGAGGATCCCATCAACCGCGATGTCGTGTGACTCGATCGGAAAACCATCGACCAACTGGCAGGCCAGTGCGATCGCCCAGCAGGGGCAATCGGGCCGGAGGGTCGGCAGCAGGCGGTCGTAATGACCAGCGCCTCGGCCCAGTCGGTAGCCCTGCTCATTGAAGGCGAGACCGGGAACCAGAGCCCAGTCGATCGCCCTGGGATCCATTTCGGGAAGCTCAGGTCGGGGTTCGGAAATGCCAAGGACGCCGGGTGCGAGGTCGTGCCGAGGATCCTCGACCCGGTACACCCGAAGCCGGCCCGCGATCGGGTCGACCCGGGGCAGCGCCACTCGCTTGCCCGACCCGTACGCGATCGCGAGGAGCGGTCCCGTCTCGATTTCCTCGGGGAAGGCCGAGGCGTAAAGCAGCACCGTACCCGCGGCCGACCAGCCGGGCAGATCAGCGAACGACGCGACAATCGCGGATTCCTGAGTGCATCGGTCGGCAACCTCCAGCGCGGCGATCGCATCCCGAAGGAAGCGCCGCCATTGACGCTTGGACCAGAGGCGAGCCGTGGCGACGTCAGGCCGAGGAACATCCATCGGGATCATCGCCCAATCGTACGAAAAACCCGCACCCCACCTCGACGAGCGAGGCAGGCCGCGGGTGAAATAAACCTCCGCCGCAATGCCGTTGAGGTGCTTTTGAGAACCCGCAGTTCAAGTGGGAACCTGAGACCCTCAAGGAGAAAAATCCCCAGGGGGACGATATCGGTTCCCTACGGGTTTAATGTTGGTTCGCCAAAAGGACCACCCCTTGTCGAACATGGCAGAGGCTTGCCCGGACAAGCCGGACAACGTCAATCTATCCGCGTCGGGCGTCCGGATCAAGGCGTCCTGAGCGAGGGATCGCCACCGGGTCCAGGCGACGGACCAGCCGTACCCCGACGACGAGGCTCTCCTTCACGGAGGCGCCGGATCTGATCGCGAATCCGGGCAGCCTCCTCGTAATTCTCCAGCTTCACCGAGACCTCGAGCTGCTGCTCCAGTCGCTCCAGCGGGCCGAGCGGCCGTTGGCGATCCAGATCCTGCCGCCACTGAAGCAGGAATTGTAGCTCGCCACATTCGCCCTCATGGTCCTGCTGACCATAATCGGCGAGGAACCGACGGATCGCGGCGATGCCCTCATCGACGGTCTCGATCGCCGCGCGATGGTTCTCCTCGGCCAGAAACCGAGAGGCCAGGGCCCGGTGGTGCATCATCGTGACGTAGGGCCGGTAACGGTCAAACTCGATCCGGTCGCGCTGGCGAACGGCGTGCTTCACCACGAAGGCGAAGAGACGAAGGTTGCGCGCGGTGTCGCGAGCGACCCAGTCGAACCGTTCGAGATGGAAGGCCGAAAGATATCGATGATAATACTGCAAGCCCTCGCGCATCAAGATGGCACATTCCGGCGGCCCGAGCCGGAAGTTCTCGTCGGAGGCGGCGGCGGCCTCGTAATACTCCAGCATCGATTCGAAGCCCTCGGGCCGCTCGCCATCGGGACGACCGACCGCCTCCATCTGCATCAGGCCCAGATCGACCCGCATCTGGATCTTCTCGGCGCCGTCGTCGCCGACGATCATGCGAACCTGAACGCGATCGGGGTCAAAATCCCATCCGGCCAGGATGGGCCGGAGATCCTGGCTCATGGGAGCCTCCGCGGCGGTTTTCGGTTGGATTCGGAAGGTGGAAGGGACGGACAGCAGGGTAGGAAGCCGACGGTGTGGCAAGGCACAAGCACCGGACCCGAAGAACCCTCGCCGCCCGCGTGAGAGCGGCGAGGGAACGTTCGCCGGGAACCGGGGATTCCAGACGGTGATCAAAGCTCGCTGTTCTCGTGGATCATCGGCTCGAGTTCCTTGGTATTGCGCTCGACGGCCAGCACAATCGTCCGTTCCTCAACGCCATCGGCACTCGAGGCGACGGCCGGGATGATCTGACGAGAGTCCGGGAGGCTGAATCGGACCGTGAATGTCCCGTCGGGGCGGAGCTGGACCGGCTCACCCTGGAGGGTGACATGGGCATTCGGCTCGGTGGCCCCGTAGACAATCAATTCGGCATCAATCCGAAAATGGAAGTCCCGATTCGAGACCGGAAAGGCCGAGGCCGCCAGACTCTGGAGCGAGAGGCTGTTCATCGGCCGACGGAGCCGCTCCTCGAAGAGGTCCCGAAGGTCGATCGCGGAGGGATTGGCAACGACTCCACCACCCGTGGTGGCCGGCGTCTCGATGCGGTCAATCTGCTTCTGGACATCCAGCCAGTTCTGGTCGAGCGGATCCGCCACGCCAACCTTCGGTGTGGTGGCCACGTTCGATCGGGCGAGAACGTAGAACTTCCCCCGTCGAGAAAGGTAACCGAGGTCAATGCGATACGAGCGAGGAGGCTCGACCACATCGATGTACCAATTATTGACGCCGCCGTGGATCGGAATATCGCGAACATGCCGCTCGGTGGCCGAGGTGGTGTCCTCGCTGGAGACGTCCATCAGTCGCAGAATCGGTCTCGCGGTATGCCATTCCTGGCCGAGCGCCGCCTGGGCGCGGGCAAGGGTCGATCGGCTCAGCTCCCAGTAAGCGTGCAGCCAGTACGAATCACGGGTCAGGACGACGATCCGGTCTTTCTGGTGAGCGTGATCGAGCTTCGATGCCGGAAGTGCCGCCGGCACCATCGGCGCGGGGGTCGAGGCATGCCCGTTCGTCCGAACCCCGGCGGTAACAGGTCGAGTCGAGCTCGACTCCTTCCGTGGCGAAGCCGAACCCGGGCGATGGCCGGCCTTCGAACGGGATGCCGACTTCCGGGGAGCCGTCAGGGCCCGGATTAACTGGTCTTTACGCATGGCATGCCAACCAGGAATCCCCTGATCCTTCGCCAGCCGGGCCAGGTCCTTCTTATTGCAGTCCTTGAGTGCATCGACGGTCATACGGTACCACTCCGACACCCCGCGACGTCCAAGATGAGTCCCGCGAGGGTGGTTGTAATGCGTTCGATGATCATCCGTGAGTGGACCGATCCGGAAGATTCCATGCATCCCGGACTGACATTGCGCACGGGGCCTCGACCCTGTCCCCTGGACCGGCCTCCCTGCGCCTCGACTCGATTCCTGCAACAGACCCTTTGGAAGCGGAGGCAGAACCGAGGGAAAGGCTCTGCTGGATTCGATCAGCGGGCGGTCTGACGATGAGCCCGATCCACCAAAGGCCCCGAAACAAAAAAAGCGGCCGGCAGCCCCATCTCAGGGACCACCGCCGCACCATTCGTCCGTCAGGAGGGGCTCTCACGCAGGGTTGGAAGCATGGCACGCCCCCGGATGAGTGGATCGACCAATTCGGGCCATGTCGGAAATTTCTCAAAACGCCGACACCCGCTTCGCCTGGGTAGGAAATAACATATCCGGCCGATGTCTGTCAATCGTCGCACGGGGATTGTGTACGGAATCGGACACCGACGCGAAGCGAAAGCCCCGAGGCGCCGACTTCGTGAAAAAATTCTCAAAGGGGCGGCTGCCGGTTGACAGCTACTCTTCGGGGAGGATAGATTTCTTACTCGGTGGCCACTCTGGAGCATGCTTCTCCAGGGGTGGCCGGATCGAGTGGCCCGCGCGGGCCCGGCGATCGTGCGGGAGTCAGGCTTGAGCAAGCAACCCGATCGGCGCTCCTCGCTGGCCATCGGCCTTGATCTCGCCTCGCGAGTCACAACGATCGGACTGGAATTCGCTCTGCCCGCGGCGGCCGGATATGGCCTGGATACGTGGCTCGGGACGAAGCCCGCAGTTACGGTCGTGGGTGTCGTGCTCGGATTCCTCACCGGGATGTTTCATGCGGTGAAGATGGCGAGCCGAATGCCGGGCGGGACGGGCCAGCCGGCGTCGAACGGGGGCTCACGCGAGAGGCGCCCCGGCCCCTGATGACGGCCCCCCGAAGCGAACGGCCCCGACCGATCGCCGGCGGCTCCGAACCCCGACCGGACGGGGCCCCGGAGAGGCTCAAGGAAACGGCCCGATCGAAGAAGAAAGTCACTGGTAGAACGAAGATGCCTGGACACTCCGAAAGCCCACTGAGCCACGTACTGGACCGGGCCACCATCGAGCTCCCCTGGTGGAATCCCGGGACGTTCGAGACAAGCCTGACCCTGCCCTGGCCGTTCACCAAATTCATGGTGATGGAGCTGATCGCCGGGCTGCTGATGGTGGTCGTGCTGGTGCCGACCGTTCGGCACATCTCGCGAAATCAGGTCAGTCGCGGCTGGTTCATGAACCTGGTCGAAACGCTGCTCCTGTTCATTCGGGACGAGGTCGCCCGCCCGGCGATCGGCGGTCCAGCGGCCGACCGGTTCCTGCCTTACCTGTGGACGGTCTTCTTTTTCGTCCTGTTCAATAACCTGCTTGGGATGATTCCCGGCGGTGCCTCCGCGACCGGCAACATCAATGTGACGGCCGTCCTCGCCCTGATGACCCTCGGCGTGGTCCTCTACTCGGGGATGAAGGAGATGGGGGCGGCTGGGTTCTGGGTGGCGTTGGTCCCCCACATGGAAGTGCCCGCGCTGATTCGGCCGGCACTCTGGGGACTGATGTTTTTCATCGAGATCGCGGGACTCTTCATCCGCCACATCGTACTGAGCGTCCGGTTGTTCGCGAACATGTTCGCGGGACACGTGGTGCTGACGGTCATCCTGGGGTTCATCCTGACGGTCTGGGGCACGACCTTACAGTATTTCGTGGTGCCGGCCAGCCTCGGGGGTGTCATCCTGCTGAGCGTTCTTGAGTTGTTCGTGGCGGTGCTGCAAGCGTATATCTTCACGTTCCTTTCGGCCCTCTTCATCGGGTCGGCGATCCACCCGCACTAGGCTAGGTTCGGGGATGGGGATGGAATCGTGTGGTTCCGGGCGAGGACCCGGGCTGGATCGGGGCTCACGCATGGCCCTGGACCGGCCGTTGGACCGGGATCCTGGGCTCGTGGCAGCCGAATACCATTGAGAAGATCCTTGGCGTGACCCGCCGACGCCCGGTGATCGGGCTCTCTCCTCGACCGGAGAGAAATCGATCGGCGTCCGGGGGACGCGGCATGGGACGGATCCGGCCGGCCGAGAGGAAATCGAAGCGGCGGAACCGGCCCGGAGGGCGGGCGCCCGAGGCGTCCCCCGCGGCGATCGGGGTGGCGGACGTTGGGCCTCATCCCGCCTGGTTTGTGGCCTTTCCAGACTTTAGG
Source organism: Planctomycetales bacterium (assembly GCA_027449865.1). Classification (GTDB taxonomy): domain Bacteria; phylum Planctomycetota; class Planctomycetia; order Isosphaerales; family Isosphaeraceae; genus JAKAUH01. Next base: position 48,342 of record DAIDKV010000059.1, on the reverse strand, counting down.
GGAGTCGAGATTCCGATGAATTGGATCAAGTCGATCGTGCTGGCCGGGGCGCTCTTCCTCCTGGCCGACGGGACCGCCAGCGCCCAGGGCACCGCCCCCGCGGCCGGTCCGATGATTGATCTGGCGGCCCTCGGCGCCGGCGTGGCGATCGTCGGGGCGGGAGTGGGGATCGGCATCCTGGGCAAGGGTGCCCTGGAGAGCATGGCGCGGCAGCCGGAGATTGCCAGCAACATCAACACCTCGATGATCATCGCCGCGGCGCTGATCGAGGGTGTGACGTGCTTCGCGCTGCTGATCATCCTGATCAAGTGAGTGGAGTCCAGGCGTTGAGGCGGGGCGAGCCGGGCCGCCGCCCCGCGAGACGCCTACCGACCCGATCCCCCGCGCGACCCGAGAGATTATCATGCTGCGTCGATCGAATGCGATTCGAACGGCGGGGGGCCTCCTCGCCCTGATTCTGGCCTTCCTCGGCCCCGCCGCACTGGCGGCGCCCCAGGCCCACGCTCCCGCGGCATCCGCCGCTCCGGAGGGGCACGCGGCGACCGAGGCCTCCGCTCACTCCGGAAACCCCAACCCGATGGAAGTCCAGCCGGCGCTCTCCTTCTGGACCCTGCTGGTCTTCGTCGGACTGCTCCTCCTGCTCGGCAAGTACGCCTGGGGCCCCCTGCTTCAGGCCCTCGGCCAGCGGGAACATCACCTCCAGCACGTTCTGGAGGAGACCGAGCGGGCTCGAAGCGAAAGCGAAAGCTTGCTCGCCGAGCACCGTCGCCAGATGGACCGGGCCGCCGACGAGGTTCGTGCCATCCTCGACAAGGCCCGGCAAGACGCCCAGGTGACCGCCGACAAGATGATCCGGCAGGCTCAGGACGAAGCGGAGGCCGCCCGGCAACGCGCTCAGCGCGACATCGCCACGGCTCGCGACCAGGCACTCGCCGAAATCTGGCAGAAGGCCGCCGAGACCGCCGTCTCGGTCGCCGGAAGGGTGCTCGCTTCCGAACTCTCCGCCGACGACCACCGACGTCTTCTCGACGCCGCCATCCGCGAGCTTCCGGCCGCCTCGGCGAACGGACACGGAGGGTCTCACGCATGACCGCCGAGCCGACCGCCGCAAACGTCGAACTCGACCTTGGCGACGACACGGTGATCGCCGTCTCCCGGCGCTACGCCCAGGCCCTCCTTGATGCCGCCGAGAAACAGGGCCAGGTCGATCCCGCGATCGAGGAGCTGGAAGAAGTCGTGGCCGAGGTCTTCGGACGATTCCCCCGCTTCGCCGAGATGATGGCGACCGAACGCGTTCCAACGTCGGAACGCGACCGTATCCTCGTCGAGGTGCTGGGCGGGCGAGCGTCCGACCTGATGCTCCGATTCCTCCGCGTCCTCAACCGGCATGGCCGACTCGGCCTGATCCGGGCCGTCGCGGCCGAGGCCCGACTGGCCTGGGACCGCCGGAATCGCCGGATTCCCGTCCTGGTCCGCTCGGTCGTTCCGCTGGGCGACGATCAGATCACCGCCCTGCGCGACAGCCTCTCGGGGCTGGTCGCCGGCACTCCCATCCTGAGTTTTTCCACCGACCCCGCGTTGATCGGGGGACTGGTCGTCCAGATCGGCGACCAGCTCTACGACGCGTCGGTCCGGAGCCGTCTCGCGAAGCTCCGCCATCGCCTGATCGAAGGGAAGACGCATGAGATTCAGAGCCGACGAGATCAGTTCAGTCATCCAGCGTGAGATCGAGCAGTTCTCCCCCGAGGTCACGCGGAGCGAGGTCGGTCAGGTCCTCGAGGTCGGCGACGGCATCGCCCGCGTCTATGGCCTCTCCGGGCTGATGGCCGGCGAGATGGTCACCTTCGAAAACGGCGTCAAGGGAATCGCGCTGAACCTCGAGGAATCCTCGGTCGGCGTGATGATCCTCGGCGAGTACACCGGAATCGAGGAAGGCGACACCGTCACCGCGACCGGCGAACTCCTCCGCGTCCCGGTCGGCGAGGCGATGATCGGCCGCGTGGTCAATGCGATCGGCGAGCCGATCGACGAGCAGGGCGCCATCCCAACCGAGATGACCCGCGCCCTCGAATCGCCAGCGCCCGGTATCGCCGATCGGCAGCCGGTCGACGAACCGCTCCAGACCGGTATCAAGGCGATCGACGCCATGATCCCGATCGGACGAGGCCAGCGCGAGCTGATCATCGGTGACCGCAAGACCGGCAAAACGGCGATCGCGATCGACGCCATCCTCAACCAGAAGGGGACCGGTGTCATCTGCGTGTACGTCGCCGTCGCGCAAAAGGAGTCGACGACGGCCGGGCTGGTCGACGTCCTTCGCCGTCACGGCGCGATGGACTACACCATCGTGGTCGCCGCCGGCGCCAGCGACCCGGCCCCCATGCAGTACATCGCCCCGTACGCCGGCTGCGCCATGGCCGAGTACTTCATGTACGAAAAGGGGATGCCGACGCTGGTCATCTACGACGACCTCTCCAAGCAGGCCGTCGCCTACCGCGAGGTCTCGTTGTTGCTCCGCCGCCCGCCGGGTCGCGAGGCCTTCCCCGGCGATATCTTCTACGCGCACTCTCGGTTGCTCGAGCGGTCGGCCAAGCTCGCCAACCACTACGTGATCGTCCCCGAGGGCACAGCCCCCGAGTCCGTCCACGATCAGTCCGGTGTTGACGGCAAGTTCTACATCGGCGTCCCTGGGCACGAAGAGGCCAATCACGCCCTGAAGGAGCACTATCCTCAGGGGCACAAGGTGATGAAGACGGCCAAGTCGGGCGGATCGCTGACGGCGCTGCCGATCATTGAGACGCTCGAGGGCGAGGTCTCGGCTTACATCCCAACCAACGTGATCTCGATCACGGACGGGCAGATCTACCTGTCGCCCGACCTCTTCTTCGCGGGCGTCCGCCCGGCGATCGATGTCGGTATCAGTGTCTCGCGCGTCGGTGGCAAGGCTCAGATCCCGGCGATGAAGAAGGTGGCCGGCGGCCTCCGGCTCGACCTGGCCGCGTTCCGAGAGCTGGAGGCCTTCGCGCAGCTCGGCACCGAGCTGGACAAGGCAACCCAGCGCCAGCTTGACCGGGGCTACCGAATGGTCGAGCTCCTCAAGCAGCCGCAGTACCAGCCCCTGAATGTCATCGATCAGGTGATCAGCCTCTTCGCGGGCATTGAAGGCTATCTCGACGATGTCGAGCGCCGAGCGGTGCAGCGGTTCGAGGCGGATCTGCTCCGCTACATCCGGGAGCAGAAGGCGGGCATTCGCGACGCCCTGGCTCTCGACCAGAAAATGACATCGCAGATCGAGGCCGATCTCCGCGCCGCGATCACCGAGTTCAAGGGCACCTGGAAAAGCTAATCCCCACGCGGGTTGAAGGGCGGGCGCGGCTCATCGGCGATCTCCGAGATCGTTGGGCCGCCACCGCCCTACCCATCTTTTAGCCCCCCGATACCATGGCAAAAGCACGAGCGATCATCAAGCGCCGCAAGGCGGTCGAGAACATCCGCAAGATCACGCGGACCATGGAGCTGATCGCCACCAACCGGTTCCGCAAGGCCCTGAATCGGGCCACGGAGGCCGAGGCGTTCACTCGGAAGATCGCCGAGCTGGTGGCCGATCTCCGCGAGACCTCCGCCGAAGCCTCGCATCCGCTGCTGATCCGGCGCGAGCCGGTGAAGCGATCGCTCCTGCTGGTCCTGACCAGCAACCGGGGCCTGGCGGGTGCCTATAACGGCAACGTCCTCCGGATCGCGAACGCCCGGCTGCTCGACGACCAGACCGCCGGAATCGATACGAAAATCGAGGTAGCCGGCAAGCGCGGGATCAACTACTTCCGCTTCCGACGCCAGGCGGTCGAGGCCGCCTACACGCAGTTCGAGGACCGGCCTCAGTACGAGGAGGTCGAGACCCTCGCCGAGAAGTACATCCGGCTCTACCTGGACGGCTCCATCGACCGGCTCGACGTCGCCTATACCCAGTTTTTCTCGACGTCCCGGCAGATTGCCACCGTGCAGACCTTGCTCCCTGTCGCGACGGCCGAGCTCGGCCAGGCAGCCCCGTCGGTCCGCCAATCCAGGAAGGCGACCACACCCGAGGACGCCGCTTCCGGCAGGAAGAAGACACGCGTCCCCTACGAATTCCTCCCCGACCCCGCCAGCATTCTTGAGGAACTCGTCCCCGTCTCGTTCAAGGTCCGCCTCTTCAAGTGCTTCCTCGACGCGGCCGTCAGCGAGCAGATCGCGCGAATGGTCGCCATGGGCGGGGCGACCAAGAACGCTGACGACCTGGTCAAGTCGCTGACCCGACAGTACAACCGCGCCCGGCAGTCGCAGATCACCCGCGAGCTGGCCGACATCGTCGGCGCCGCTGCCGCGCTCCAGTGACACCCGGGGCGACCGACCGGGACCTCCGCCGCGATGGCAAGGCCCCCCGCCTCGAATCCCTCTTTCTGCATCGAATCTTTCATATTCAATATTGAATATTCGTAAGTTTGTTTGAGGGGTTGCGACGGCCGGCTTTCCCCTCGAACGCCGGGCCGCCGATCCTCCCTTCCGCCGGGCTCGCCGGGCGGCTATCCTGGACAACCGTCGGAGGTTGCCAGGAACGGAGGTGAAGCGATGCTCCCCGGGCCGGTCTTCGCGTTCGAAATGTTGCTGACAGCGCGCCGGGGGCGGTTCTACGCGACCCGGGCGCTCTACGGGGTCGTCCTGCTCCTGATCCTCTGGACCGTGTACTCGGCGTGGTCGTCGGCCGAGGGAGGGGTGATCCCGGCCGCGATGATGCCGTGGTTCGGCCTCACGGCATTCGGCTCGGTGGCGGCCGGGCAGGAAATCCTGGTCCTGGTCCTCACGCCGGCGCTGGTGGCCGGCGCCATCGCCGACGAGAAGCGGCGGAAGACCCTCCATTACCTGCTCGCCAGCCGGTTGACGGGCCCGGAGATCGTGCTCGGCAAGCTGATGGTCCGGATGCTCTATCTGGTCGTCCTGCTGGGGGTGAGCATCCCGGTCCTGAGCCTGCTCGTGCTGATGGGGGGCGTCGATCCGACGCTGGTGGCGCTGGGCGTCGCGGGGACGCTCTCGACCGCCTGGTTCCTGGCGACGCTCTCGATCTGGGTCTCGACGATCGCCCGGCGGCCTCGCGAGGCGCTCTTCGCCGCGTACGGGCTGGAAGCCCTCTGGCTGCTCGTGCCGCAGCTCCTCCGGCGAGGGCCCTTGACCGGCCTGGCGGCCGTCGATTCGGTCCTCCTCGGGCTGGCCGAATGGGGCGTCGCCAGCTCTCCGGGCGACACGATCCTCGACCTGTACCTCGGCGGGATCACCCCGGGCCGCGATTGGCGGCCCACGATCTGCTGGATGATCGGCCTCCAGGCCGGCCTCGGCTCGTTGCTGGCGATGCTGGCCGCGGTGCAGCTCCGACCGGTCTTCCGCCGGCAGGACGACGCAATCCGCCGACGCGGGCTCCGCGCCTGGCTCTCGGCGCGACGAGACCGGAAGCATCCGCCGATCGGAGACCGCCCGATGCTCTGGAAGGAGCTCCAGACGTCGAGGGCGGGCGGGTTTGCTCGGGGTGTCGGATGGCTCCTCACGCTGCTCCTGGGCGGGCTGCTCCTCTACAATGGCGTCCAGCTATTCCTCTCGGCCCTCCTGGAGATGTGGGACCACGGCTACACGCCGATGATGGTCTCGCGGTTCGTCCCCTCGCAGGCCGGCGCCATCGAGCGATGGTATTTCCTCTCGTTCCTCCAGGGCGTGATCCCCTTGATCTATCTTTTGGGGGCCCTGATCGTCGCCGGGTCAGCCGCGGCCTCGATCACGTCGGAGCACGAGGACGACACCTGGGTCAGCCTGACGGCCACCGACCTCACCGGCCGCGAGATCGTCCTCGCGAAGCTCCTGGGCGCGTTGCGGAGGGGCGGGCGGATGGGATCGATGATCGCCCTGCTGCTGGTCGGCGGCGAGATGACGGGGGCGATCCACTGGGCGAGCCTGCCGGCGGTCGTCCTCGCCGTCGGCGTGTATGCCTGGTTCGCGGCGGCGCTCGGGGTCTGGGTCTCGATGTTCCTCCGATCGACCTGGCGGTCGCAATTCCTGACGATCGGGCTGCTGCTGCTCGTCAACGTCTCGGGGCAGGGGGTGCTGAACGTGCTCTCGAAGTACGGGTTTGCCAGCCTGGACGGGCCGGGCTTCACCCCCTACGAGGTCGGCAAGCTCGTCATGGACCCGCACTTCTTCCGGCGGTTCCACTCGGCCCAGTGGCCGCCGTTCTGGCGGCTCTGGGACGTCGACGACGGCCCGGCCTGGATGGCGATCTTCGGCATCATGAGCCTGGCGATCGACGCCGGACTCGCGGCCCTTTTGACCTGGCAAGCGATCCGCCGGTTCGAGGTCGTTGCCGGCCGGGCATTTCGGTCGGACCGGCCGACGGAGGTTCAGGCCGTATCCCTGTCGGTCTCTCCAGGTTCTCTAAGCTCCGCGACCCAATAAGCCGATGAGGGAGAGCGGGGCGGTCGAGCCGGCGCGTTGCGGGCTGGCGAGATCGAATCGAGCCGCGTTGACGCCTCTTCGGAGATTGGCTATGGTGCGGGCGCCGGCGGGCATGGCCGGTGGGGGAACGGTACCGAGCGGGGCAGGGAGGCCCACGATGGCAACGATCACGGGATGGCCCACGGCCACGACCGTCGAGGCCGAGGGGGTGGCCTTTGCGCGCGAGGTGCTTCGGATCGAGGCCGAGGCGATCGAGCGCGTGCGAGACCGGGTGGGCGACGCCATCGCGCGGGCGGCCGATCTCATCCACCGATCACCGGGCCTGGTGATTGTGACGGGGATGGGAAAGACCGGTCAGGTCGGCCAGAAGATTGCGTCGACGCTCGCCTCGACCGGGACACGGGCGTTTCCGCTCCATCCGGCCGAGGCCGTTCACGGCGACCTCGGCCGCATCCGGTCCGACGACATTGTGCTGGCCCTCTCGCAGAGCGGTGAGACCGAGGAGGTTCTCCGGCTGATTCCACCGCTGCGCCGGGTGGGCGCGACCCTGGTGGCAATCACCGAGCGAGCGAACAGCTCGCTGGGCCGGGCGGCCGATCTCTGCATCGCGCTGGGTCCGATCGCCGAGGCCTGCCCGCTGGGCCTGGCCCCCTCGGCCAGTACCACCGTTCTGATGGCCGTCGGCGACGCGCTGGCGCTGCTCGTGAGCCGGATGCGCGACTTCACCGCCGAGGACTTCGCGCTGTATCACCCGGGTGGAAGCCTGGGACGACGGCTAACGCGGGTCGACGAGGTGATGCGCTCCGACCGCCAGCTCCGACGCGCCCGGATCGATGAGCCGGTCCGATCCGTCTTTGTCCGGTTGGCCGGCCCGAGGCGACGGTCGGGGGCGGTCTTGATCGTTGATGAGGCGGGGACGCTGCTGGGGATCTTTACCGACAGCGACCTGGCCCGACTCTTCGAGCGACGTCGCGAGGCGGAGCTGGACGGGCCCATCGGCGCCGTGATGACCCGCGACCCCCACGCGATCCGAGCCGGCGCGACCCTTGCCGACGCGGTCGACGTGATGAAGGCGCACAAGATCAGCGAACTCCCGGTGATCGATCGAGTCGGGCGTCTGGTCGGGCTGGTCGACGTGACCGACCTGATCGGGCTTCTCCCCGCGGATTTCGAGGACTGATCGGATGTCCGATCGCGACCAAGTCCAGGCCCTCGACCAACTGGCCGACCGATGCGCGCCGATCGAGCTGTTGATCGCCGATGTCGACGGCGTGCTGACCGATGGCGTGATCGCGATCGCTGCCGACGGCTCGGAGACGAAGCGGTTCCATGTCCGCGACGGGCTCGGCTACGCACTCTGGCACCGAGCGGGGAAAATCTCGGCGATCCTCTCGGGGCGCCAGGCGAGTGCGGTCGAGCGGCGGGCGGCGGAACTCTCGATCGCCCATGTCCTCCAGGGCCACGATTCCAAAATCGGCCCGTTCCGCGACCTGATCGCCCGGCTGGGCCTCGAGCCCCGACAGGTTTGCTACATCGGCGACGACCTTCCCGACCTTCCCGTCCTTCAGGCCGTCGGCCTCGCCGCCTGCCCGCAGGACGCCGTCGAGAAAGTCCGCCAGTCCGCCCATTTCATCACCCGCGCACCGGGGGGTAAGGGAGCCGTCCGCGAACTCATCGAGGTTATTCTTCGATTTCAGAATCCTTTATAAATTGTTTTTTGTTTTTCTTTTCCAGGGGTTGGTCCGGAGTTTGCCTCGGGTGGGTCCGAACGACTGTCGGGTTGAGCGCTGAGGTGCTCGGACGGCTCACCAGGTACCAATTACAAATTACCAAGTTACAAAGAACCAAAGAGACCCCCGGCCGTGTTCAAGACGCTGCTCAAGCTCGGGACGACACTGGCCCTGGTTTACGCGGGGTATCTTGGATACGTCCGCGCCTTTGAACTGACGCTGGCACAGTTCCGGTCGGGGCAGCAAGAAGGGACGCTGATGTTCACGGCGCGGACAACGCAGTCCCGCCTTGAGGCACGGAAGATCGCCGTCCGGATGTTTGGGCCCAATCACTGGACTTCCACCGACGAATTGCCTTACGCCTACTACAACAGCCAGCGCGGGTTCTGGATGTACTGGCAGGATTATGAGGAGGTCCAGGAGCAGGACGGCGTCAAGTACGATGGTAAGCGGGTGATCATGTCGCCGTTTGTGATGATCGGCAAGGGGAGCGGCCGCAACGGCCTCCGGGCCCTCACCTGCGACCGGGCGACCCTCGACCTGAACCAGCCGATCGGGATCAACACCAAGCAGAGCAGCGGCGGGATCAAGGTCGAGCACGCGTTACTTGAGGGGAATGTCTGGATTCGAGACGATCATGAGACGCCCGAAACGCAGGCCGATGACCTCAGGATCGGACCTCTAACCTACGCTGATTACGATGAAGCCAGGCGGCTGATCACCAGCGAGTCGCACGTTCACATGGAGGACCCCGACCACACGGCCGACGGCGATGGCCTCGACCTGGTGCTACGCGCGGCCGACCCCGAGCTCGCCCGGGCGGGTGGGTCGTCGGCGGGCATGGCTGGTGCGGAGTACCTCCTGCTCAAGAAGAACGTGCGAGTGGTCCTGCGCGACGCCGGCCAATCGGGGGTGCTCGCCAGCCGCGAAACGCCGACCAACCCGAAGACGCCGCCGGCCCCGAACTCCCGGGTCGGAGGGAACGACGGGAAGCCCGAGAAGGCCGAACCCGTACCGCTCGATGTCCGATCGAAAGGTCCGATGCGGGTCGATTTCCCGCCCGATGTTCCGCCGGTCGCGGTGGGGCCGCCCGCGCCTCCGCTCCCGACGCTCGTCCGCTTCGATCGCGAGGTCGTCGCCCTCCACGGCAATCTGGACGACGATCCCAACGAACTCGATTGCGACGTCCTGCGCCTGACCCTCGTCCCGCCCGAGCGAGGCGAGGAGAAGACCGCGAAAAAGCCACTTGATCCGGGCGACGGCCATGTCGCCGTGGTCGCCACCGGAGACAATCTGCATCCCGCGCCACCGCCGGAGCGGGGTGAGGACACAGCGAAGAGCGATGGGGCGTTTGGCAACCTCACCCTCCAGAAGGCACATGCCACGGGCTATGCCGTCTGGCTCCAGCTCCGCAAACAGGCCACGCGAATCCGATGCGTGGAGATGATCTACGAGCGATCGATGCCCCATCGACCCGATTCGACTTTTTTCCGGGGGGTCAAGTCGAATGAGGTCGTTATGGAGAAGATCGACTATGAAAATGAAGAGCCCGAATCCGGTTCCGAGAATCGGGCGTCCGACGCGTCTGCGAACCCGGCGAAGCGACCGCGTAAGGTCAAGTCGTTCACTCAGGTCCGGACCATCTCGGCGAAGCTCTTCGATCGCGGCAATGGCCTCGACCTGGTGGATGTCCGCGCCTTCGGGCCGGGGAGGCTTGAGGCCCGGCCCGACGTCGGTCAGCCCGCCGAACGCATCGCGGTCTGGCAGGACGAGTTGACCATCGTCAACATCACCGACTCCACCGGCAAGACCCTCCTTCAGAAGCGAATCACCCTCACCGGCAACCGGCCGTTCTTCGTCGACCTCAAGAAGAAGGCCTCGCTTGACTCCGCCAGGGAGATCCGTGTCTTCCTCAAGCCCAGGCCAGGGGAAAAGAACGAGACCACCACTGTCGCAAAGACCGAGGCGACCACCAGCGGAATCGGATCGAGCCTCCAGATCGAACACCTGCTCGCCTATCGCGACGTCCATTTCAAGTCGCCCGACCGCTATCTTGAAGCCCGCCAGGAGCTCGATGCCCCCTTCGAGGAGTTCGATCCTACACCCTCACCCCCGAAGGCCCCCGAGCCCGCGCCGGCCGGGGATGCGGCGGTCGCCCCGGCTGAGCCCCCGAAAAATGATGCGCCCGCCAGGGAAGAAGAAAAGAAGCCCGGACTCATGATGACCGCGGTGGCCGACCGCGTCTGGGCGAGGGTCGCCATCCCTCGCGGGCAGTCGCTTGATCCCTCTCGGAAGCCAACCCCCTCGAAGTCGCGATCGCAGGCCATCCAGACCGCCCCCGCTCCGCCGAAGTCTCAGGAAGAAGGCGAGGCCGATATTCGCGAGGCCCTCCTGCGCGGAAAGGTTGCCATCCACCAGGACAAGGCCCCCGATCCAAAGAAGAATCCGGTCAAGCCCCAGGGGAACGACATCCAGGGTGAAGCGGTCTACCTACTCAACAAGGGTAAGGGAAAACTCGACGCGAGGGTTTTCCACCGCGACCCTCAGGCTCCCGCGAAGCCTGACCCGATCCCCTGGGCCAAGGTCTCGACCGATGACATGCTGATCTCCGGCGAGACCATCTGGATGGACCAGGAGCGCGACAAGATCTACGCGAAGGGTCCCGGTTTCCTCAAGGAGTGGACCTCTCGCGACATGATGACCGACAAAACCCCCGACGAGAAAAAACCAGCGGGCCCCAGCGGCGAGGGCCCCACCGCCAAAAAGGCCGATCGCCCTCAAAAGCCCCGAACCCGCGCCGGCAAACCGGTCGGCGAGAAGGACCTCATCACGATCGACTGGACGAAGTCGATGGAGTTCACCGGCCAGTCTCAGGATCCGAGCGGCCACCCCGCCGCACGCGCGGACTTCCTCGGAACCGTCAACGCCAGCATGACCGACTCCCGACTCTATTGTGATGAGCACATGATCGTTTTCACCGACAAGCCGGTTCCGCTGACCGACATCGGATCGGTCGCCGATGGCGGCGAGAAAGCTCGGCCCGCCGGTGCGAACGACGACGGCAGCTCGGAGGCACCCGCGCGAAAGAAGGTCGACATCGCTCAGATCTTCTGTTACGGCAAGCCAACCGCGATCAGCCGCAAAATCGACCCCGACCGGCCGATCGTTCTGGAGCAACAGCGGATCGACGCCTGGATCGAGAAGTCGCGAAGGCCCGAGGAACTCCTGATCTACGAACGACGAACCGGCCGCTTCAACGTGCCGGGTCCTGGTATGGCCTTCCTTTTCAACCGGCAGGACGAGAAGGGTCGCGAGGACAGGAACGCGGCGGACGAAGGTCCAGGTTCGGGCGCGGCGCGTTCTGTCCTGCCGACCTCAACGCGCACCACGAACCGGACGAAGGATGCCTCCCGGAAATCAGAAAAGGGAGCCTCCACGAAGGAGCGCAAGGTCCCACCGCTGGTCCTGATGCAGATCAAATTCCGGCATGAGATGATCGGGCGGTTCGGCACGGGGCAGGCCGACGACCGGTTTAAGGATCGATGGTCGGAGTTCTTCGGCAATATCGAATTCCTCCGCACCGAGGTACCCGACAAGGCGCTAAGCCTCTCGGGAAGGAACTGGCGGCAAGAGGTCATCAGCCCCGACGAGCGACTCTCGGAAGACGGCTTCTACCTGACGAGCCAGTCGCTCCGGGTGATCCAGGAGCCGCCGCCGCCCGGATCGCCCGAGAATGCTCAGCCGAGGAATTTTGCCAAGGCGTTTGACCACGTTCACGTCAACCGAGGCGAGGCGTTCGCGATTGAGTCGGACGTGGTTACGTTCGACTCCCTCTACCAGCTCTTGCTGGCCCACGGCGAGAACGGACGGGGCGTCACGCTCGCCCAGCAGGGCGGACCGGGACAACCGCCGTCGATCAGCACTGCCAGGGCCGTCCAGTACAACGTCCAAACCCACGCCTGGAGCCAGGTCGAGGGGTCGAGCATTCAGTGGTTTGACCACCGAACCGGTGTCCGACCTGGACCCGCCCTCAGGCCCGACCCAACCGCGCCGCCGAAGCCGAGGATCAAGACACCGTTCAAGGTTCCGAACACCAACATGGAGCGCCGAGGCTTCACCGGCTTCTGATCGAGCCGGTCGCAGATCATCGAGAGAGAAGCCACGGACGGGGCCGCCTCGCGAGATCGGGGGCGGCCCCGTCGGCTTTCCGACGCTGCATCCTCCCCCTGCGCTCGAAAATCCGGGAAAGTGAGATTGATTTCCCGGTCGGCCGCAGATTCAAGGGTGACCTGAACGTCATCCACCGAGGGGGATGGAGCATCGTGAACTCTCGAACCGGCGCGGGCCTGTACCACCTGGACCGCCTCTTTCATCACGGGACCGTGACGGGCCTGTCCGAATCGGCGCTGCTGGATCGGTACGTGACCGAGCGCGACGAGGCGGCGTTCGCCGCGCTGGTCGCTCGACACGGACCGATGGTCCTGGGCGTTTGCCGTCGCATTCTCCGCGATGAGCGGGAGGTCGAGGACGCTTTCCAGGCCACGTTCCTCGTCCTGGTCCGCCGGGCGGGATCGATTCGCGACGGCAATCGGATTGGGCCCTGGCTCCACGGCGTCGCCCATCGGGTGGCCGTCCGGGCGCGGGCGCACTCGGCGCGTCGGTCGGTCCACGAGCCGTCGACAGAGATTGCGGTCGAACCCGTAACAACGCCCGACGACCCCGCCCGCCGAGAGCTGGCGACGATCGTCGACGAGGAGGTCGCGCGGCTCCCCTCAAATTTGCGGGCCCCGGTCTGGCTCTGCTACTTCGAGGGGATGTCGCACGACGAGGCGGCGCGTCGGCTCCGCTGGCCGGTCGGGACGGTCCGGAGCCGGATGGCCCGAGCACGCGACCTGTTGCGCCATCGGCTCGCCCGGCGAGGCGTGTCGGCCGATGCCTCGATCGTCGCCGCGACCTTGCTCCGGATGCCCGTCCCCCCCGCCTGGATCGACGCGACGGTCCGCCACTCGCTGACGTTCGCCACGGGAACCGCCACGGCGGCGGCATCGATCGCCTCGATCCGATCCGCCGCCCTGGCCCGGAGGGTCCTTCAAGCCATGGTCATTGCGAAGCTTTCTTACGTGAGTGCCGCGGGGCTGGGTTTCGTGCTGGCGCTCGTAGGCGCCCAGACGCTGGCATCACAGGGCAAGGCGAAGGCGAAGCCGGGCGAATCGGCTTCACCCAAGGCGCCGAGCCAGGCCCCTGACAAGCACCGACCAGGACAATCCTTCAACGAAGGGCTGTCCGCGCTCGAAGATGCTGCCACCCTCGAACTGACCGATCTCGAGATGTACTTGCTGTGGCAGGAAATCGAGACCGAACTGCATCGGACGAAGGACAGCCTCCAGAACCTTCAGGCATGGGTTGAGAAGTTGAAGTCCGCCAGGATGAAGCCCCAATACGACTCCCTACGCCGAAAGAATCCTGCCCCGTCCCGCCTGGAACCGCCCGTACCCAGGGAAAGGCCACCCTTCGGGGTCCCGAACACCGATCCCGAGCCGCGAGGCTTCACGCGCCACCCCGCGTCCGCCACTCCTCCGACGCCTGGCCGGAAAGGGGAGAACGAGGGTCATGCCGATCGCCCCCAGTATTTTTCGTGGCACGAATCGATTATCGTCATTTCGCCCGACGGGGCGAAGGCCGCCTTGCTCGACACGCGAACCAATTCCTACACGCCCCTCAAGCTCCCCGAGATGGCTGGGGTCCGCCGGGAGTTTCTCTTCACGCCACAGCCACTACCGACCACGGCAATAAAACCCGACCCAAATCACCCGGGAATCCGGCCGCTCCTGGATCATTGTCTCTATGCGGTGGAACTGGATCAGGACCAGAACGCGATTGGCCTCTTGGCAGTCAATACCGGCGTGGGTGGGTCAGCCTCGGTCGACCTACCTCAGCCCTACGCCGGTCGCGACTCTGTACGGATGATCGCGCCAGGGCTCATTCAGGCGAGGGGCGGGCTGTACGCCTTCAGCCCGACCGCCTGTCGATGGGGGCGCCTGCCTAGCTATTCAGAATCGCCGATCATCGATCGCACGGGCATTCGGGTCCTATCGAGAGAGGGAGATCGGATCTACCGCTTCAACCAGACGACTGGCGAATGGGACGACCTCTATGGCCGGGCCATGCGGGCCGTGCAGAAATCTAACAGAGCCATGGAATTCGATACGAGGTTTCCGGATCGCGGAGGCGGCGAGCGTTCGTCGTCTCCCGGAGCAGGTTCGTCGAAAAAAATCCAGGAGAATTGACGAGATCCGCCGCTCGGACGTCTAACCTGAGAATGAGCCGATCGGCCGTCGCTCCGGGACGGTCCCGAATTTCGTCGGGGCCTTCCGGACGCGATTCGTCGCCGATACAATGACGACCGTCCGAGTCTCAATGATATTCTTCTGGGATGCATTCATGTCGCAGCAAGTGGACGCGACGGGCCGGGATCGGCTGAGCGAGAACGACGTCGAGGCGATCGACCACCTGCGCGACGCTTACGGCCGGCTCAAGAACGAGCTGGGTCGGGTGATCGTCGGCCAGCAGGACGTGATCGAGCGGCTGGCGATCTGCCTGTTCGCCCGGGGGCATGCGCTCCTGATGGGCGTGCCGGGCCTGGCCAAGACCTTGATGGTCAACAAGCTCGCCGAGACGATGTCGCTGAAATTCAGCCGCATCCAGTTCACGCCCGACCTGATGCCGATGGACATCACCGGGACGGATATCCTTCAGGATACCCCCGAGGGCCGCCGCGAGTTCGAGTTCGTCCACGGGCCGATCTTCGCCAACATCGTCCTTTCCGACGAGATCAACCGCGCCCCGCCGAAGACCCAGGCCGCGCTCCTCGAAGCGATGCAGGAACATAACGTCACGGTGATGGGGAAGGTCTTCCACCTCGAACCGCCGTTTCTGGTGCTCGCCACCCAGAACCCGGTCGAACAGGAGGGGACCTATCCGCTCCCTGAGGCGCAGCTCGACCGCTTCATGTTCCTCATCGAGCTGGATTACCCGACCGAGGCCGAGGAGATCCAGATCGCCCGGACGACCACCGGCGAGGCCCTGCCCTCGCTCGATCACCTGATGACGCCCGAGGAGATCCTCCGGCATCAGTCGCTGGTGCGCCGGGTGCCCGTGCCGGACCACATTTATTCCTATGCGGCCCGGCTCGTCCGCAAGACGCGTCCGCAGGGCTCAACCGCGCCGGCCTGGCTCAAGCCACTGGTCTCCTGGGGCGCTGGCCCACGTGCCGTCCAGTACCTCATCCTTGGAGCCAAGGCCCGAGCCGCCCTTCACGGCAGCTACATGGCCCGGCTCGAAGATCTCCAGCAGGCCGCGGTCCCGGTTTTGACCCACCGGATCATCACCACCTTCGCCGCCCAGGCCGAGGGGATCGACGCCAGGAAGATCGTAAGGCGGCTGGTCGAGGAGACGGACGCGGACCATTGATCCAGTCTGGTAGGATGGGTACCGTCCGCCGGAGATACACTCGCTGTTTCCCGGTGGGCGATTCCCACTCGACCGATCCCGCGAGACTCCCATGTTTCCCGATCGTCCCTCACGCAGCTTCCTGGATCTGGGCGTCCTCTCGCGGCTGGCGGGGTTCCCGCTGTTCGCGCGGAGGCCGATGCTCGGCTCGGTCTCGGGACGGCATCCCAGTCCGCATCGTGGGTCGAGCGTCGAGTTCGCCGAATACCGGAAATATGTGCCGGGAGACGATCTCCGCCGGCTCGACTGGCGTGCCTATGGCCGATCCGATCGGTTCTTCGTGAAGGAGTTCGAGGCCGATACGAACCTCCGATGTTGCCTCGTGCTCGATACGAGCGGCTCGATGGATTTCGGCTCGACCGGTGTCTCAAAGCTCGAATACGCCCGGCGGATCGCCGGGACCATCGGGCAACTCGCCCTCCAGCAGGGGGACGCCGTCGGCCTGACATGCCTCGCCGACGGGATCGTCCGCAACATCCCGCCGCGTCGGAACCCTTCGCATCTCTCGGCCATCTTCGATGTTCTCGAACAGGCGAAGCCGCACGGACAGACCACGCTCCCGCCGGTGCTCCACGAGCTGGCCGAGACGATCTCGCAGCGGGCGCTGGTGATCGTGATCTCCGACCTCTTCGTCGAGCCCGAGGAGCTACGGTCGTGCTTCCAGCACTTGCGGTTCCGCAAGCACGACCTGGCCGTCTTCCACCTGCTCGATCCCCAGGAATTGAAGTTCGAATTCCGGCGCCCGATGCGCTTCCTCGACATGGAGGGCGGCCCCTCGATCTTCGCCGAACCGAACGAGATCGCCGAGCGGTACCGAAAGGCGATTGGCGGCTACCTCGAATCGGTTCAGGAAGTCGTTCGGGAATCGGCGGTCGATTATCACCGGGTCTCGATCGACGAATCGTACGAGCAGGTGCTGATTCGGTTTTTGATCGGTCGGACGCGGTCGAAGGGAGTGAGGTGATCTCCAGATGAGCTTCCTCCAGCCGATGATCCTGGCGGCGCTCCCGCTGGTGGCCTTGCCGATCATCATCCACCTGATCAATCAGCGCCGATACCAGACGATCCGATGGGCGGCGATGATGTTCCTGCTCGCGGCCAACCGGATGTCGCGGGGCTATGCCCGGATCCGCCAGTGGCTGATCATGGCGATGCGGATGGCCGCGATCGCCGGCCTCGTCGTGGCGATCAGCCGGCCGATGGCTGGCGGCTGGCTGGGGCTCGCCGGTGGCGGCAAGGCCGACACCACGATCATCCTCGTCGATCGGTCGCCCAGCATGCAGCAGGCCGACGTCGGCGGAGGAGGCTCGAAGCTCTCGACCGGGTTGACCCAACTGGCGCGCACCCTCGCCACGCTCGGGTCGAACCGGTGGGTGCTGATCGATTCCGTCGACGGCCATCCGCGCGAGCTGGAATCGATCGACGAACTTCCAAGGGCACCGGCGACCGGTCCTTCCTCAGCACCGGCCGACATCGCCGGGATGCTCCAATCCGCGCGCGATTACATCAAGGATAACAAGGTCGGTCGAACCGAGATCTGGATCTGTTCGGACGATCGAGCCAACGACTGGTCGCCCGATGGCGGCCGGTGGCCGGCCCTCCGCGATGCGTTCGGTCAGCTTCCGCAGGGCGTCCGGTTCCACCTGCTCTCCTACGCGCAGCCGGCCCGCGGGAATCTCTCGGTGCGGGTCACCGAAGCCCGACGCCGGAAAACCGGGGACACCGCCGAACTGCTGCTCTCCCTCCGCCTGACACGGCAGGACGGCGGCGAGGGGCGCCAGTCCATCCCCGTCGCCTTCGAGATCGAGGGGAGCCGATCGGTGGTCGACGTGGACCTCGCCGGCCCGTTCGCCGAGCTGAAGGACCACCGCATCCCCCTCGAAAAGGGGAAGGAGCGAGGGTGGGGCCGGGTCTCGATCCCGGCCGATTCCAACCTCGCCGATAACGACTTCTGGTTCACCTTCGAACCCCCCGTCGAGCGAAGGGCGGTGATCGTCACCGAGGAACCGACGACTGCCCGGCCGATCGAGCTGGCCGCCTCGATCTCGCCCGATCCGAACATCCCCTGCGCCGCCGAGGTGCTCGCGCCCGACCAGATCGCCGGGGTCGACTGGGAACGCGTCGCGCTCCTGGTCTGGCAGGCTCCCTTGCCCGACGAGGCATCGGCCGGCACGATCCAGGCGTTCCTCAGACGAGGCGGCTCCGCGATCTTCCTGCCGCCTCGATCGCCCGATGCGAACGCGTTCCTCGGCGTCCGCTGGACGAGCTGGCGGGAGCCGACGGGAGACGCGCCGATCGAGGGATGGCGGGCCGACGAGGATTTGCTCGCCAACACCCAGAGCGGCGCCTCGTTGCCGGTCGGCAGGTTGCAGGTCCGGCGGGCCTGTGAATTCTCGGGCGGCAAGACGACCGCGCTGGCGACCCTCAAGGGCGGCTCGCCGCTGATGGCCCGGGTCGAGAATCCAGGTGGCGCCGTCTACTTCTGCGGGACAACCCCCGCGCCCGGCGACTCCTCGTTTGCCTCGGGCGGTATTGTGCTTTATGTGATGGTCCAGCGAGCGATGATTGCCGGCTCCTCGGCGCTGGGGACCACTCGCCAGCTCTCCGCCGGCGAGACGACCCACGACGACCCCGCCCGATGGCAGCGGATCGCCGGAGGTGACGAGGCGGTCTCGACCGAATACGCCTCGCATCGGGGCGTCTACGATTCCGGTGGCAAGCTGCTGGCCGTCAACCGACCGGCCGCCGAGGAGTCGGCGTCCGTCCTGGCCGACGGACGCGTCGACTCGCTGTTCCGCGGGCTCGATTTCTCGAGGGTCGACGGGCGGGCCGGCGGGACCGGCTCGCTCATCCAGGAGGTCTGGCGGATGTTCCTCGTCGCGATGATCGTGGCGCTGGTGGCCGAGGCCGGGCTCTGCCTGCCCCGGATCGCCAGGCCCTCGGCGCCCTCGAACCACGCCGGGGCCGCTTCCTTCGCCGGAGCGACCTCATGAGCGTCACGCGGTCGCTCACGTTCCTCTGGACACCCTGGACGCTCGGCTTCTCCGCCGCAGCGATGGCCGTCGCCGCCGTCTACGGTTTCATCGCCTGGCGACGCTCCAGCTATCGCCCATCGATGGCCCTGCTGGAATCGCTCCGCCTGGCGATCGTCGCCCTCGCGGGCGTGCTGCTCAACCAGCCCGAATGGGTCGAGGAATACCGTCCGGAAGAGAAGCCGGCCATCGCCGTTCTCCTCGACGCCTCGCCGAGCATGGAGACGCGCGATGTCGTCGCGTCCGGCCAGCCCGCCTCGGACGCCAGGACGCGTTCCGAGGCCATCGCGGCGATGCGCGATCCCGCCACCTGGAACGAACTTCGACGCCGGATGAACGTGGTCATTCAGCCATTCGCAGCCCCGGCCGCGCGGAGTTCCGAGCCGATGGGGAAAACCGCCCGAAAGTCCGACCCTCCTCGCGAGGCCCGCGCAACGCCTGGGACCAACCTCTCCGAACCGCTCGCCCACGCCGCCGATCGCATTCCGAACCTCCGGGGCGTGGTCCTCGCGTCGGACGGAGACTGGAACGAGGGCTCGCCGCCGGTCCAGGTTGCCGCACAATTGCGGATCAAGGGCGTGCCCGTCCTGGCGGTTCCCGTCGGCAGCCGGAGCCGGCTCCCCGATGTCGAGCTCCTCAGCCTCGACCTGCCGACGTTCGGGATCGCCGGCAAGGCCGTCCGCGTCCCGTTCACTCTGGAAAGCTCGCTTCCCCGCGACCACATCGCGACCGTGACGATGAAGACCTCGGACGGCGATCTCGTCTCGAAGGAAGTCCGGATCGCCGCGATGGGACGCACCACCGACTGGCTCCTCTGGAAGCCCAGGGCCGTCGGCGACCTGACCGTCAGCCTCACCATCCCCCGACTCCCCGACGAGATCTCCGCCGAGAACAACGCGATGACCGCCCCCATCGCCATCCGCGAGGAGCGACTGCGCGTCCTGCTCGTCGAGTCGTACCCGCGCTGGGAGTACCGATACCTGCGGAATGCCCTCTCGCGCGACCCGGGCGTCGAGCTCTCCTGCCTGCTCTTCCACCCGGGGCTCAGCAAGCCCGGAGGCGGGAACAAGGACTACATCAAGCAGTTTCCCGCCGGACTCGACGAACTCTCCAGGTTCGACGTCGTCTTCCTCGGCGATGTCGGCGTCGAGGAAGGCCAGCTCACGGCCGAGCAGTGCCGGCTGGTCCGGGGAATCGTCGAGCACCAGGCCAGTGGACTGGTCTTCATGCCAGGAATGCAGGGGCGCGAGTTCTCGCTGCTGGAGACCGAGCTCGGCGACCTCTGCCCGGTGCAAATGGACCCCGCTCAGCCGGGCGGATGGGGCTCGCGCACGCCCAACCATTTCGAGCTCACCGAGGCCGGACGCCGGAGCCTCCTCACCAAATTGGCCGACACCGAGGACGAAAACGGCGAGGTCTGGGAAGGTCTCCCCGGTTTCCAGTGGTACGCGCCGGTCGTTCGGGCGAAAGCCGGCTCCGAGATCCTGGCCGTCCACAAGGACCAGGCCAACGATTACGGGCGGATCCCCCTCCTCGTCACCCGAACCTTCGGCGCCGGCAAGGTGCTTTTCATGGGGACCGACGGCGCCTGGCGATGGCGAAAGGGAGTCGAGGACAAGTACCACTATCGCTTCTGGGGTCAGGTGGTCCGATGGATGGCCTACCAGCGGAACATGGCCAGGGGCGAGACCATGCGGCTCTACCACGTTCCCGATCAGCCGCGGATCAACCAGACGCTGGCCCTGCATACCAATGTGATGGATCGCTCGGGCGAGCCGCTCCACGGCGGAGAGGTCACCGCGCGGATCACAGCACCCTCGGGAACCACAGAGCTGGTCCGGTTCACAACCTCCGGCGACGAGTGGGGTGAGTTCACCGGGTCGTACAACGCCGAGGAGCCCGGGAGCCACAAGGTCGTCGTCTTCTGCAAGCAGACGGGCGCGACGCTCGAAACCCGATTCTTCGTCCAGGGCGGAGCGGCCGAGCGTCCCGGCAAGCCGGCCCGGCCCGAGGTGCTCGAGGAACTCGCCCGCGTCACCGACGGAAAAGTCATCGCGCCCGATCGGCTCGACGACATCGTCCGATCGCTGGCCGCCTTGCCGGATTCGCCCCCTTCCGTCCGGCGAATCCCGCTCTGGGCCCACCCCGTCGTCGGTGCGACAATCATCGGCCTTCTTGGCGTTTTCTGGGTAGGCCGGAAGGTCATTGGTCTTGTATAGTCGAAGGGTCGGACAGCCGTCGAGAGCAGCGCGGGGCGGCAAACCTTTTCCGAATGGGATTCCGATACCACCTCCACGCGACAGTGAGGTCCCCATGAGCCTCGCCTATCCGCACGAGCGATTGCAGTTGCCCGATGAACTGCGGCGGCAGTTGCTCCACTTCCGCCGACGAGTCTGGATGATCAAGCTGGCGGAGGCGATCGCCGCCGCCGCATTCGCGGTGGTCTGTGCTTATCTGCTGACCTTTCTCCTGGATCGCGTCTTCGACTCGCCCGGATGGCTCCGCGGAATTCTCTTCGCGGCGGCGTTCGTCGGCTGCCTAAGAATCCCGGCGGCGGTCTACCGCTGGGTCTGGCGGAACCGGCACCTCGAACAGCTCGCCAGGCTGCTGGCGCGGAAGCATCCGGCGGTCGGCGACCAGCTCCTCGGGATCATCGAGCTGGTCCGGAACGACTTCGAGCAGGCCCGGTCACGAGCCCTCTGCGAGGCCGCGGTCCGCGAGGTCGCGAACGACGCCCAGAAGCGCGACTTCCGCGACGCTGTTCCCACACCCCGGCATCGAACCTGGGCCATCACCGCGGCCGTTCCGATCGCGGCGGCCCTCGCGCTGGCGGTCGCCTTCCCCGACGCCGCCCGGAGCGCCTGGGCCCGACTGCTGACTCCCTGGGGATCCTCGCCGCGTTACACCTTCGCCGCGCTCGCCGATCTGCCCGATCACCTGGTCGTCGCTCATGGCGAACCCTTCTCGGTAACCTCCAAACTCGCCGAGAAGACCGTCTGGCGGCCCACCCAGGCCGAGGCCCGGTTCGACGGGCAAACGCCCGTCACGGCCACGATCCAGGACGGGCGTTATGAATTCCAGTTGCCCTCGCAGCTCGACCCGGGCTGGCTGACGATCGACGTCGGCGATGCGACCCGTCGCATCAGGATCGAGCCCACCCTTCGACCCGAGCTGACCGGACTGGTCGCCTCGGTGACCCTCCCCGAATATCTCGGACGACCCGGGGCCCAGCACAAGGACGTCCGCGGCGGAGCGATCACGCTCGTCGAGGGAAGCCGTGCCGCGTTCACCGCGACCGCCAGCCGGGAGCTGAGCGACGCCACCGTCGACGGGAAGCCTCGGAAACCGTCCGGGGCCACCGTCGAGACTCCCGAGGCCCCGGTGCGCGGTGCTCACAAGATGAAGCTGACCTGGCGAGATATGTTCGGCCTCGACGGCAAGGAGCCGTTCACGCTCGCGATCAACGGACGCGAAGACGAGGCTCCGTCCATCGCCTGCGAGAACCTGCCCCGGCAGAAGGTCGTCCTCGACTCGGAATTGTTGAGCTTCAAGGTTCATGCGCAGGATGATTTCGGCGTCCAACGCGTGGGGATGGAATGGCAGGGGATCGACGACCTGATCTCGAAACCCGCGAAGGGCGAGCGAATCCTCGGCGCCGGCGGGCAAGATAAGGAGTCGCTCGAGCTGGCCGGGACCTTCTCGGCGAAGGGGCTCGGGATCGAGCCGCAGCCGGTCCAGGTTCGAATGTTCGTCGAGGACTACCGGCCCGGCCGCGCCCGGGTCTACTCGCCGCCATACACGTTCTATGTCCTCACACCCGAACAACACGCGCTCTGGATCACCGAGCAACTCAGCCGGTGGCACCGCCAGGCGATCGAGGTGAAGGACCGAGAGATGCAGCTTCACGAGGCGAACAAGGAGCTGCGATCGCTCTCGGCCGAGGATCTGGATAAGTCCGAGAATCGCCGGAAAATCGAGCGCCAGGCCTCGGCCGAGCACGCCAATGGCCGACGACTCACCGCACTCTCGAACGCCGGTGACCGCCTCGTCCGCGAGGCGATGCGCAACCCCGAGTTCGGCGTCGGCCACCTGGAGAAGTGGGCCGAGATGCTGCGAATCCTCAAAGACATCTCCGCCAATCGGATGCCCTCGGTCGCCGACCTGCTCAAGGAGGCCGCCCAGGCGCCCAGCGTCGCCGGCAAGCCGCAAAAAGGCGGAAGCCAGGGGAACGGCACGAAGTCGCCGACGGTCTCCGATCAGACGCCGAAGCTCACCTCAGCCTCACCGAAGTCGAGCAAACCGAACCCGATGGCCGGCCAGGTCCGGGCCTCGGGCTCGGGCAAGCCGGGCGAGGAGAAGCCGGGCGACGACAGGCCGCAACCGACGATCCCCCGGATTGCCGACATGGAGTCGTCGCAGAACTCTCCGCCCGAGAAGATGCCCGACGGCAAGACGCCGCCGAAGAAGCCCGGTAACTCGCCCCTCCGCCTGCCGGTGACGACCGTGATGGGCAAACCAAAAGACGCGCCACCCCCGCCCGAAACGCCGGCTGGCCAGAAAATGGAGGAGGCCATCCGCCAGCAGCGCGACCTGCTCGCCGAGTTCGAGAAGATCGCCGACGAGTTGAATCGCGTCCTCGCCAACCTCGAAGGAAGCACCCTGGTCAAGCGGCTCAAGGCCGCGGCCCGGCTCCAGTACAAGATCGGCGGCCGGATCGGCGACGGGATCGACGCGACCTTCGGCGCACCCGCCCACAGGCTCGGCGAAGGGCCAGCGAAGGTCCTCGGCGAGCTCTCCGAGCAGGAGGCGAAGGCCAGCCACGACGTCTCGCTGATCATGGACGACATGCAGTCTTACTTCGAGAGACGCCCGTTCCCGCGGTTCAAGACGGTCCTCGACGAGATGCGAAAGCAGGACGTCATCGGCAGCCTTCGGGCGCTCGGCGACGACCTCCGGAAGGAGAACGGCCTCTCGATCGCGCAGTGCGAGTTCTGGTCGGACTCGCTCGATCGGTGGGCCGAAGACCTCGTCGACCCAGCCTCCAACGGCCAGTGCGAGGCGAAGTCGGCGGATAGCCTGCCGCCCTCGCTCATCCTGGAGGTCCTCCAGATCCTGGAGGCCGAGGTGAACCTCCGCGAGGAGACGCGCGTGGCCGAGCAGGCGAAGCCGGCCATCAAGCCCGACGATCACAAAAAGCAGGCGAACAGGCTCGCCAGTTCGCAGACCGAAATAAAGGAGCGGACCGAGAAGGTCACGCGGCAGATTCACGAGCTCCCCGACGGCGAGAACCAGTTCGCGAAGGAAATCGCGCTGCTGACCCGGGTGGCCAACGTGATGGGCGAAGCGTCGGGCATCCTCGCCCGGCCCGAGACCGGCCGCCCGGCCGTCGGCGCTGAGACCGAGGCGATCGAGCTGCTCCTGATGTCAAAGCGGATCAACCCCAAGGGCGGCGGTGGGGGCGGCAACAGCCCCGGCGGCGGCGGCAAGGGAAGCACGCTCGACTCGGCCCTGGCGCTCATTGGCGGCGGCGCCAATGAAAAGGAGGTCCGCGAGGATCGCGGGATCGCGCAGGCGACCGGCGATTCCGGGCCGTCTCTCCCCGAGGAATTCCGAGCGGGGCTCGACGAGTATTTCAACCGGCTGGAAAAGGTGACGAAGTGAGCCCGATCCCGCCGGACGGCACCTGGGTCGCCCCGGCGGAATCGCCCACAAAAAAGCCCGGAAAACGAGGATCGCCCTTCCATGTCGCGAACCATCGTCCGATGGGCCGCCGTTGGCGCCTGCTGGCTCCTCGTGGCACACTCCAGGGCCCAGGATGCCCCGTTCCATCCTGAGGAAGCCGTCGTTGCTCCGGTTCGCCCGCAGGCGGCGATGCCACGGTTCGACATCACCCCGTTCATCTTCGGCGCCTCAAAACCCGAGGATTTCCGCAAGAAACTGGAGAGGGCCCTCGATCAGGAAATTGGAATTCTTGATCGAAAATATGAACTGACTACCATTCAAAAGAAGAAGCTGCGGCTCGCTGGAGGGCACGACATCAAGCGGTTCTTCGACGAGGTCGAGGAACTGAAGGCCGAGTACGCTCGCTCGAACGGGGATTTCAACAGGGTCAACCAGCGCGTCATTCGGCTTCAGTAAGTGGCGAGCCAGCCGCGCGTTGAGATCTTCGGCAAGGAGTCGATGTTCGGCAAGATGGTGCGGAAGGTGCCGACGGCCGAGCAGGTGGCCCGTCATGCGAGGCTCGAGTATCGGAACCGGGTGTACTGGGCGGCCTGTCTGCTGAGCAACCGGCTTGGTCTCAGCGAGGATCAGCGGAAGACGCTGGTCGACCTGGTCGTCGAGCAGACGCCGCCGCTGGGCCGATATGGCGATTCCGACTACGACGCGATCCTGTTCCAGATGTCGCGACTGCCGCGCGAGAAGCTTCGCGCCTTCCTCGACGAGTCGCAGTGCCGCGGCCTGGCGATCCGGTTCGAGCAGGCCAGGCGGATGGAGCCTGTACTCGTCTCCGAGGGCTACGTCTCGCGTGAGGAGCCAAAACGATGAGGCACCGAAAACTCCGAATGGCCCTGGCCCTCAGTAACGCGGTGGTGGTGGTAACCTCGGCGATCGCGATCGGCGGACCGCCCCAGCAGGGCGGGACAACGGTCGTGGTGCAAAAGGTCGAGGTCAAGACGGCGGAGGCCAAACCCGCGGCGAAGGCGGTCGCACCGATGATGAAGATCGCCCTTCCCGTCAACGCGGCCCAGAATTATCTGATGCGATTCCGTCCGATCCTTCGGGCGGAGTACCACATCGTTCGTGCCGTCTGCCGGCCGACACCCGAGCAGCGGAAGGCGATCGCGCGGGACGCCGAGAAGATGGTCCGAAAGGCGGCTGAGGATTACGTTGCGAAGAGGAATCGGCCGATGAAGGTGGCCGAGCGGGCGGCGCTTGATCCGCGTCGGCAAATCCGAGACGGTCTGGCCGACCTGGTCGCGAAGCATTGTTCCGGCGAGGCGGCCGATCGCTATCGCCAGGAGATGGCACGTCGCGCGGAGGCTCGCAAGCGCATTGCCGCGCGGAACCTCGTTGTTTTACTCGACCAGCGGCTTATCCTCGCCCCCGACCAGCGCGTGAAAATCGAGGGCTCGTTGATCGAGCACTGGGACGACTCGTGGTCTCCATCGCTTCTCTCCATCGGCATGAACACCCGTTATTTCCCGACGATCCCCGACCCATACATCGCCCCGTTCCTCAACGAGGCCCAGAAGACCGTCTGGCAGGCGATTCCCCGGGCAAACTTCTTCTCGAACACTTTCGACAGCCGGGCCGTGATGCGGAACGATCCACTCGAGGACGAGGAATTGCGAGAAGCCCGGCTGGAGGCCGAGAAGGACGACCCGAAGCCGGCTCCAATCGCCAATGGGCCTGTCCTCCTGTTCGACGCGGGAGCCGTGGCCCCGGCCGAGAAGGCCGCCGTGAAGACGAAGAAATAGGGGCCGACCGACCGCACTCGATCCATCGAGGGAATCGCCATGCTCCATCGACCTTCGCCGCTCCAACGACTGCTCTCCGCCCTGGCGCTCCTGGCGATCGCCGGCGCGGGGGACTCGGCCCGCGCCCAGGTCGTCGATGTCATGAAGGCGGCCGGGCCGGTGATCGCCCGAAAGAACAATGAGATGCAGCTCGATTCCTTTGTCTTCGGCAACCTGGGCGCGGGCAGCGCCGGGGCCACCCGATCCCAGTTTGAGTCGCAACTGACGCTCCATATCGAGGAACTGGCCCGGAGTGTCGAGCTTCTTCCTCCCCAGAAGAAGAAGCTGCTGCTGGCAGGTCGTGGCGACATGAAGCGATACTTCGACCGGATCGAGGAGGTCCGTCAAAAGTATCTCTCCGACCCGAACTTTCAGTTCAACACCCAGGTGCAGCAGATCTGGCGAGATCTTCAACCGCTCCAGACTTCCTACAACTCCGGTCTTTTCGGCGAGGGCTCGCTCTTCGCCAAGACGATGCGCGTGATGCTGACGCCTGACCAGGCCAGGAAGGTCGAGGAAGTGGAGCGGGAACGAATGCTGTTCCACTACTGGAGTCGGGTTGACCTTGGCCTCGAGCTGCTCAGTTGCGAGGTCGGCTTCACGGAAGACCAGTACGCCCGTCTGATCGAGTTGCTCCGGGCCGAAACCAGGCCGCCCCGTAAAATGGCCAGGCAATTCGACGTTTATGTGGTGGTCTACCAGCTTGGCCACATCCCCGAGAAGAAAATCCGGCCGATCTTCGAGGACTACCAGTGGCCGCTCATGGCTCGAGCGCTCCAGCAGGGGCGAGCCCTTGAGCCGCTTCTGAGGCAACAGGGATTCGAGCCCGACGAGCCCGAGGCGCCGCGACCCCCCGAGGCGAAGCCCGCCACAAATCGTCAGGAGGCCAGAAAATGAGCGAGCGACGATCGATCCGACGGGCCCTCTTTCGGCTCGCGATGGCTGCCTCGACCCTCGCCATCGCCGAAGGTGCGGCGATGGCACAGCCGACGAGCCGGTCGGGCGAGGTCGTCCCGCGCGATGTTCGCGAGATGTACGACCGCGGCCTGCAATACCTCGCGAAGACGCAGACCGATCAGGGCGACTGGCCGCAGGGCCAGCGCGGGCCGGGGATCACCGGGATGGGGCTGATGGTCTTCCTCGCCTCGGGCGAGGATCCCAACTTCGGCCCCTACAGCAACAACGTCCGCAAGGCGCTTCGGAGCATCATCCGCGAGCAAAACGCGACCACCGGCATCATGGGCGACTCGATGTATCACCACGGCTTCGCCATGCTCGGGCTGGCCGAGGCTTATGGAGCCGTCGACGATCGCAACCTCTGGCCCGACGGCAAGGGTCCGCGAACCATCGGCCAGGCGCTCGAACTCGCCGTTCGCGCCGCGATCACCTCGCAGAAGAAGAACCCGCTCGGCGCCTGGCGGTACTCGCCCGACGCGCAGGACGCCGACACCTCGGTCAGCGGCGCGGTCTTCGTCGGCCTGCTGGCGGCGCGGAATGCCGGGATCGAGGTTCCCGACGACGCGATCAACCGGGCGATCGCGTTTTACACCTCGATGACCTCGGGCGGCGGCGAGGTCGCGTACGCGGGAATGGGCGGCTTTGGCGACTCGCTCGCGCGCAGCTCGATCGCCACGCTGGTTTATTCGGTCGCCCGCCGCAAGGACCTGAAGCAGTACCGGGCGACGCTCGACTACCTCAAGCAGAGGATCGAGCAGGCCGCCTCGTTCTACCCCGAATACTGCCGCTACTACGAGGCCCAGGCACTCTTTCAGGGCGACGTTCTCGCCTGGGAGAAGTGGAACAAGCTCCTCATCCGCCAGCTCAAGCAGCAGCAGCAGGCCGACGGGAGCATCCCCGGCCAGTTCGGCAACGACGTCGGCACGGCGATGTCTCTGCTCTCGCTGGCGCTCAATTACAAGTTCCTGCCGATCTACGAGCGTTGAGATGATCCGACCCTCCCTTGCGATCCTGATCCTCGCCGCGTTGGCTGCCTGGGTGGTGCCCGGGTCCTCGATCGCGACGACCGCGACCGCCGAGTGTACGGTTCCGCACTCGGTGGGCGGAGCCGACCCTACTACGAGGCTCCGCGTGGCCGGGGGACGAGCCGGCTCCAGGTCGCGCCGGGAGGATGGTCGGGTGGGCATCGCCCAGCGAGGATCGCTTCGGAGCCCGCGATGGTCCCTGATCTCTTCGCGAGCGCTTCTGCTTCGTCCGGGTCGCCAGCTGGAGCTGGCTCCTACAGGGGTGGACCCTTGGGTCGGAGGTGGCTGGTCCTGTGTAGGAGCCGGCTCCGGCCGGCGATTCTTCGCGAGACCGTTGGCTTCGACCGAGGCCTTCTTATGTAGGAGCCGGCTCCAGCCGGCGATTCTTCGCTCAAACCCCGAGGCGATCGCCCGAAGTCGCCACTCTCTGTTCTGTCAGAGCCTGTGAGGACCCACCGAATGAGCCGCCGACGTTCGACCTCGATCCCCGGCCTTTGCCCGACCTGGGCCGCCTGGCTCGCCTGGCTCGCGGTTGCCACCGTCGCCCGCGCGCAAGATCCGAAGCCAGCACCCGCCGTCCTGCACCTGATCGACGGCGGATACGCCGAGGGCGAGCTGCGCGACTCGGACAGGACCGGTGTCCTGCGATGGCAGGCGCGATCGTTCGTCTCGCCTTTTACGTTCGACATCAAGGCCGTGAACCGCATCCAGTGGCCGCCGCCCCAGAAGATCGAGCGACCCACCGGCGATCACTGCTTCGAGCTGGCCTCCGGCGACGTCGTCTTCGGCACGCTCGGCAAGCTCGACGACCGACGCGCCGAACTGGTCATCCCGCGGCTGGGGTCCATCAAGATCGACCGGGCCAACCTGCTCCGAATCTACCGGTGGCGCGACGGCGCCGATCTGATCTACCTCGGGCCAAACGGCCTGGTCGGCTGGCACGAGCCGGCCGGGCAGAGCCACTGGCGCGAGGAGTCGGGCCAGCCGACCACCGACCACGAGGGCTCCTCCATCCGAGGCGACTTCGGACTGCCGACGCGGGCCGTCGTGGAATTCGAGCTCTCCTGGAAATCCAAGCCCGACTTTGTCCTGGCGCTCGGCGTCGACGACCGCGACGCCTCGGTCAAGCGCGCCTTCCGCTTCGAGGCGTGGGGCGGCGACCTGGTCGTCCAGCGCGAGCTGGAGCAGGAGGCCGACCTCTCCGTCGTGCAGGAGGTCAAGAACGGTCCCGGCCGAACCCATTTGCAGGCGTACCTCGACCAGGAAAAAGGCCGAATCCTCGTCTTCTCACCGAGTGGAACGCAACTGGCCGACCTTCAGGTGGGCGCCGGCAAGGCGCCGGCGATGTCGAGCCTGTATCTGGCGAACATTCGCGGCGATGTCCGACTGGAATGGCTTCGAATCGGCCGATGGAACGGCGAAATCCCCCGCGAGGTTCGCGTCGACCAGGCCCGCATCCACCGCGCCGATGGCTCGATCACTTATGGGTCGATCACCCGATATCGCCCCGAGGCGAAGGCGTTCGTCGTGAAGACCGAGAAGGGCGAGCAGGCCATCGCCGCGGACGACGTCAGCAGCGTCTTCCTCTCGCCGTTGAAGCCCGAGCCGGCGCGGATGATCCGGGCCGTCTATCTCGATGGCTCGCGTCTCAGTGGCGACCTGGAGCGGATCGACGCCGGTGGGGTCGTGATGCGGGTGCCGGGCGTCGAGGGAACCACACGGCTCCCCATCGCCGGGCTTCGGTCGCTCGTCGGCATCGCCCGCGCGGCGAAGGAACCGACCGGCGACTCACTCCCCCGGCTGGAAACCGTCGGCGTTCGCCTGATCGGCCAGCAGGAAAACGGCGTCGAATCGCCGACGTCCACCTGTCTCGTCTGGCACCCCGCCGGCAGTTCCACCTCCAGCCCGCTGAACCGCGGCGTCTCGGGGCGGATCGACTATCGAGAGCCGCCCGCGCCGAGGACGCCAACCAACACAAAGCCCACCACAATGCCCATGGGAGTGGTGATCCGACAGGTCAACCCCGGACAGCCCCCCGTCGCGAAGCGGTTTGCCGACGCCCTGGCGGATGCGACATCGACGAATCGGCAGGAGCCACGATCGCTCCACCTTCGCAGCGGCGACGTCGTCTCGGCGAACATCACCCGGATCGACGAGAAGGGCGTCCACTTCCAATCGTCGATGACAACCACCACCTTCGTCCCTCATGAGAAGGTAAAGGCCGTCGAGCTGGCCCCCTTGACCAGCCTGACGGTCCGGCTCGGCGCCTCGAAGACCGACCGCCTGCTCACCCTTCCCCGGATGCAGAAGGCCAGCCCGCCGACGCATTTGATCCGGTCGCGGAACGGCGACTACCTCCGCGCCCGCCTCGTCGGCATGGATGAAAAGGTGGTCCGGATCGAGACCCGCCTGGAAGAAAAGGAACTGCCGCGCGATCGAATCTCCGAACTCATCTGGCTCCATCCCGAGGAGCTGAAGCCCGCCTCGAAATCCTCCGCGGAAAACGGCCCAACCCTCGTGCAGGCCGTCCGGCGCGATGGGATCCGGGTCACCTTTTACGCAAAGCGGTTCGCCGACGGCACTCTCTTCGGCACGAGCGATGTTCTGGGCGACACCCACATCCGAATCGCCGAGATCGACCAGCTTCCGATCGGCGAGGCGATCCGCGAGGCGGCCGCGCAACTGAAGTACGGCCGATGGACCCTGCACAACGCTCCCGAGCCGATCGAGCCGGAGAACAACGGGTCCGGCGGGGGATCGGGCTCATCGGGGATTGAGTCGGCTCTCGTCGGGAAGCCGGCGCCCGATTTCGACCTGGCGCTGCTGGATGGCCAGCGTTTCCGCCTGTCCGGCAGCAGGGGGAAGGTCGTCGTGCTTGACTTCTGGGCCACCTGGTGCGGACCCTGCATCCAGGCGATGCCGGTGGTCGAGAAAGTCGCCGCCGAGTTCGATCCGAAGGACGTCCAGCTCGTCGCCGTGAACCTCCAGGAATCGCCCAACCAGATCCGGACGATGATGGCCCGCTACAAATTGAAGCCCCCTCACGTCGCGCTCGACCAGGATGGCTCGATCGCCGAAAAATACCAGGCGCACGCGATCCCGCAGACCGTCGTGGTCGGCCGCGACGGCCAGGTCGCCCGACTCTTCGTCGGCGGCGGCCCACACCTCGCCGAACAGCTTCGCGAGGCCATCAAGGCCGCCTCGAAGTGATCCCTCATCGTCCGACACGAAACGCCGCCCCGTCGGGACCAGTCTCCATCTCCCAGGCCATCCCATCCGGGAACGAAGCCGCACGCACGAAGGAGCCACCGCGCCGGAACGCTCGCGGGCTGGGCACGAATCCGGCGGTCCTGCTAAGATGGTGCGGACGATTCGGGGCCGGTACGGTCGGATCGCGGGAAGGCACGCGACCCGCCATCGGACGGCCGGGCCTTCGTCCAGGCCCACGAGGATATCGAGATGACGCCTGAGCCCGGCAATCTGCTGGAAAGCGACCGGATCGAGGATGTCCTCCAGGATGAGGCCGCCAGACAGGACGAGTCCACCGCGGCGCCTGTGGTCGTGGTCCAGGCCACGACGCGCGCCCGTCCCTGGCTGCTGATCGGCGCGACGATCGCCACGGTGGGCCTCGGATCCGCGTACACCTACCACCGCCAGGAGATCGAACGGCTCAACGCCGAGGCGGAAATCGCCCGCCGCGACTACCTGCGCGCCGTGGAACAGACCCGCGCCGCCGAGAACGAGCGGCAGCTCAAGGCGGCGCCGCCTTCGGCCGAAACCCCGGCCGTCCCCGAACCACCCCCAACGCCGGCACCGCCTCCGATCGCCGTGGCGGTCTCCACTCCGCCGCCCTCGCCGTCCACACCCCATCCGACCCCCGAGACACCGAAGCCCGAGCCAAAAACGGCTCCCAGGGCCGCCGATCCGCCAGCGGCGCCGGAGCGTCCGGTGGAAGAAGTCGCGACGATCGCACGGGTTCCCGTGCTCGATCCCTCCGGGGGCCCGCCGGCATTCGCCCCGTTCGGCGATCCGATCGAGGGCCGGACCATCGCGAGGGGACCACTCGATCGCGAGGCCGCGCCGGTCTCGGCGTCTCCGGTCGATCTCGTGCCCCAGCCCGATCCCTCGAAGAACCCGGAACCGGCCGGCGCGAGCCCGGCCGGCGCGAGCCCGGCCGTCGAGCCGCTGCCAACCGCCGAGGAGACCGAACGCCGGATCCGGGCCGAGGCCGCCGCGATCGGTCGCGAGAAGGCTCAGAAGGTCGATCAACAGCGCGAGGCGCTGATGGACCTCCGCGACGACGAACGCCGGCAGTTCATCGACGAGCTTCGGACCATCCTTCGCGAGCAGGGCCGGCAGGCCGGTCCCGAGATCGAACGGCTCTCCAACCGCTCGGGGCGCAGCGACGACCCCAAACTGAAAATGCGAGCCCGGGTCGTCATCATGGAGACCCGGGCGTCGCAGCACACCAAGGTCCGGAAGCTCCGCGAACTGGGCGTTCCCGAGTCGATCATCCTCGACTACCTCGCCAACGCGATGGAGCATAACCTCAAGGGCCGTCGGGGGCCTCGAAGCCGCAACGAAATCTGGGTCCGGGCCGGCGAGATGCTGGTCCGCTATCACGACATGGACGAGCCGCCCGGGCCGAGCCAGCCGGCCCCGGAGCGCTAGAGGAGTCTGCTTCTTATGAAAATGCGAACGGTCGCGGCGGTCGCGGGGCTGATCGCCGCCGGTTGGAGCGCCTCGATCTCGGAGGCACGCGCCGACGAACGCGCCGCGATCAAGGAAGGAACCCGGCTCCTCCGAGAGGGCGACCACCTGGCCGACGGCGGCGAGTACACCGAGGCCGTCCTCCGCTACAAGCGGGCCTTTGAATCCCTTCTGCCCGGTCTTCGCGGCATCCCGTTCGTCCACGAGGTCAAGCGCGACGTCACCCGCCGGCAGGACCTCAAAACCATGCTCCTCAAGGAACTCGACGAGGACATGACCCCCGCCGAATTCCGCGCCAATGAAATGGCGATGAAAGCCTTCGGGCTCGTCCCCCGAGACTACCGGCTGAAGGAGGCGCTCGCTCAGGTCTATTCCGAGGAAATCGCGGCGTTCTACGATCCCAAGACCAAGACCATGCACCTGATCGAGGAGCCCAAAAAGCCCGAGCCAAAGCCAGGCGCGAAGCCCGGCCTCCTCGGCCGCCTCTTCGGCCAGGCCCCCGCCGCGTTCGAGAAGGACGAGAACAAAACCGTGATCGCCCACGAACTGACCCACGCCCTGGCCGATCAACATTACGACCTGAATCAGCTTCAGAAGGCGATCCAGCACGATGACGACCGCCAGTCGGCCCTCTCGGCGCTAATCGAGGGCGAGGCCACACTCACGATGATCGGGGCGAGCATGGACGACTGGGACGGTTCCCAAACAGCCAGACTCCCCGCCGACAGCCTCGACTGGACGTTCAAGATGATGGCGCCGTTCCTCCCGTTCATGGGCGGTGGGCCAAGCCTGCGCAAGGCGCCGCCGATCATCGCCGAATCGATGATCTTCCCCTATTTCAAGGGGGCGGTCTTCTGCGCCCGGCTGGTCAACGACGGCGGATGGAAGGCGATCGACGGCGCCTATCGCGACCTCCCTCGATCGACCGAGCAGATCCTCCACCCCGAGAAGTTCCGCGCCCGGCCGGATGCGCCAACGTCCATCGACCTCGGCGAGCTGAAGCCCGGCGACGGCTGGAAGGAACTCGGCCGGAACAACCTCGGCGAAATGCAGATCGGCGTGATGCTTCGCAAGGACGGCGGCGCCTCAGCCGCCGCCGGCTGGGACGGCGACCGCTACGCCGTGTTCGAAGGCAAGAAGGATCACCTCGGGCTCGTCTGGCTAACCACCTGGGACAGCGAGTCCGACGCCCAGGAGTTCCTCGACGCCTATATTCGATACCAGACCTCCCGGTTCGACAACATCGCGAAGCCCCCACGCAAGCCGGGCGATACGCTCTGGCGGAACATCGGCGATCGACTTCTTGTGGTCCAGCGAAGGGGGCTCGACGTCGCCTCGGTCGAGGGCTTCGAGCCCGAGGCCACCGTCCGCCTCCTCGAAGCCGCCTTCCACGCGAAGAAGGCCACCACGGACGCCAGGAAATGAAGGAAGTCCGTTCCGGAAGAACCACGAAATCCACGAGAAGGATGAGCGAATGGAAGGAAATTCGGAGCAACCACAGAAAACACGGA
This sequence comes from Planctomycetales bacterium, assembly GCA_027449865.1. GTDB lineage: Bacteria > Planctomycetota > Planctomycetia > Isosphaerales > Isosphaeraceae > JAKAUH01. The sequence goes on along the minus strand of DAIDKV010000059.1, from coordinate 13,880 downwards.
GGACACGGAAAATAACAGCCTCTCAACGGCCATCCCTGCAGACCAGCGCCCTGGGGTGAGCGAATGGAAGGAAATTCGGAGCAACCACGGAAAACACGGAGGACACGGAAAATAACAGCCTTTCAAGGGCCATCCCTGGAGACCGGCGCCCTGGGTCGAGTTGCTGCTTCATGATGAAGACCAAATTCCCAGGAGGTATTTTTCTTTTTTCGTGTCTTCCGTGTTTTTCCGTGGTTGCTCTTCTATCTGGATTTCCGTGGTTGCGACTCTATCTGGGTTTCCGTGGTTCCTCTTTTATTTGGAATTGAGCGCGGTGAGCATTCGTGGTTTGCGTCTGTATCGTGCGGCAGTCCCCCTGAAGAAGGTGGTCAAGCACGCGTCGTTCGAGCGGTCGGTGAGCGAGAACCTGGTGGTGCGCGTCGAGCTCGCCGGTGGGACGGTCGGCTTCGGCGAGGGCGTCCCGCGGTCGTATGTCACGGGTGAGACCGTCGACTCGGCCTTCGCGCTGCTCTCGGCGCACGACTGGTCGGCCGCGATCGGCCGCCCGTCGGACCTCGCCGATCTGGTTCGCCGGCTCGAAGCGCTCCGGATCCCCGAAAACGAGGCCGATCCCCGAGGGATGGCCGGCAACGCCGCCCGGTCGGCCCTGGAGCTCGCGGTGCTCGACGCCTATGGACGGCTCTTCGGCGAGTCGGTCGGGCGCGTCGTCGAGCTGGTCTCGGTCGAGGGCCTGGAGCGGCAGCCGCCGGGGCCCGTCCGGTACAGTGGCGCGATCACGGCCGAGTCGAGCTGGGGCGAGTGGAAGTCGGCCGTGAAGATGCGGCTCTACGGCTTCCATCAGGTCAAAATCAAGGTCGGGACCGCCGGGCAGGACGATCCGCGCCGGCTCCGCCGTCTGCGGGCGGTCCTCGGCCGACGGATGGATCTCCGGATCGACGCCAATGAAGCCTGGCCGGCGGCCGAATTGCTGGATCGCGTCGAGCCGCTCCGGCGCTACCGGCCGACGGCCCTCGAACAGCCGGTTCCACACGCCGAGGTCAACGCCCTGGCCGACCTTCGGCCGAGGCTCGGCATCCCGATCATGCTCGACGAATCCCTCTGCGGCATCCCCGACGCCGAGGCCGCCATCGCGCGAGGCACGGCCGATATCCTCAACGTGCGCATCTCGAAGTGCGGTGGGCTGGTCAACTCGCTTCGGATCATCGGCCTGGCCCGACGCGCAGGGCTGGACGTGCAGCTTGGTTGCCATCCCGGCGAGACGGCCTTGCTCTCCGCCGCGGGACGGCACCTGGCGAGCCGCCTGAAAGGATTGCGATACGTCGAAGGGTCGTATGACCGCCACATCCTGGGCGCGAACCTCACCCGGCAAGATCTGACCTTCCGCTACGGCGGCCGGGCCCCGGCGATCGACGGGCCGGGCCTCGGCGTCGAGGTCGATCCGGCGTCGCTCGAAGCCATGACCGTCGATTCGCGGGAGATTCGCTATGACTGAGGCGACGCCTCCCAGGAGTCCCGAGGTCCAGAGCTTCGCCGCGTCCGACGGCTATCCGATCCACGTCGCGATCTGGCGGCCGAGCGGTCCGGTCAAGGGGCTCGCGATCGTTTTGCACGGCGTGCAGAGCCATTTCGGATGGTATCACAACCTCGGCCGAACGCTTGCCGACTCGGGATACCTCGCCAGCTTTCCCGACCGCCGCGGCTCGGGCGCCAATCCGCTCGACCGCGGCCATGCACCCTCCTCGGGCCGATTGATCGCCGATCAGGTCGAATGGGCCCGCGCCTTGCGAGGAGACTATCCCGGCGTGCCGGCCGCCCTGGCGGGGATCAGTTGGGGCGGCAAGCTCGCCGTGATCGCCGCCGCCCGGCATCCCGAACTGGTCAACGCCCTGGCGCTGATCTGTCCCGGACTTCAGCCGAGAGTCGGCGTCTCGCTTCGGGAGAAGCTGCAAATCGCATGGGCGCTCGTGACCAACCCTCGAAAAACGTTCCCCATCCCGCTCTCCGACCCCGCACTCTTCACCGAGAGTCCGGAAGGCCAGGCGTTCATCGCCTCCGATCCGTACTCGCTCCGCGAGGGAACCGCCGGTCTGCTCGCCGCGAGTTTCTTCATCGATCGCCAGCTCGGCCGCGCGGCGGCCCAGATCCGGCAGCCCGCACTCCTGATGCTCGCCGGCCGCGACCGGATCATCGAGAACCCGAAGACCCGGGCGTATTTCGATCGACTGGCCTCAGCCGACCGCGAGGTGATCGAGTATCCCGAAGGCCATCACACCCTGGAATTCGAACCCGACCCCTCGCGATACGCTCTCGATCTGGTCGCCTGGCTCGATGGCCGGCTCGGGGATCGGAGATCGGCGAGCCCGGCCCATCCCCCCGCCGACCCAACCTGAGTCGCGACTGGCCTCATCGACCTCACCCTTGCGCGCACGGTCCGCTCAAGGCGGGGGGTGGTTTGACCCTCCCGACCGACCGGCTTATAATCACCCCGGTAAGCCATGCAAACGGATCCGGCCCGTGCCCGCGGCCATCGGCGTGCGGCCGGGTCGCCCGGAGGGAGTCCGATCCCGATGCCCCGACGCCGCGCCGCTTTCCCTGGTCCCGTCGGATTCTCCCGGTACGTCCTTCTGTGGCTCTCGGCATCGATTCTGGCGATCGCCGGTACCACGAGGGCCCAGGCGCCCACGCCCACCGCGCCCGAGGAGATTCCCGGCCAGTTCTTCACCATCACCGAGCCCATCACCTCGGAGACCGTCCAGAAGATTCGAGCCGCGACCCGGGAGTTCGTCGACGCCAACGCCCTCGGCGCCAAGGGGAAGCGGCCGATCCTGGTCTTTGAGTTCGTTCCCGGCGAGGTCGCCCCGGGGACCAGCGACCGGGGCGTCTGTTCCGACCTCGCCGATGTCGTCTCCAGCCTCGGCGGCGCCCGGATGACCGTCGCCTACGTCCCCCAGCCGCTCCGGGGTTTCGCCGTCCTGCCGGTGGTCGCCTGCGACGAGATCGTGATGGGGAACGCGTCGAGCCTCGGCCCGATCACACCCGAGGGCCAGCCGTTCGACGCCGCCTACAGCGGATACGTCCGCGTGCTGGCCGTCCGCAAAACACGCGACCCCGACCTGCTGATGGGCATGCTCAATCGAGAAGCCGATTTGCGCCTCGTTCGGACCACCGACAAGGCGCTTCATTATGTGCTGGCCGAGAATCTGCCCGCCTTCGAGAAGGCCCACCAGATCGTCGAGGAGCGGCCCGCCTGGGATGGCGGCCTGCGCGGCGTCCTGACGGCCCAGCGCGCCCGAGAGGAAGGCTTCTGCCGGCGCACGGCCGACTCTCGCAACGAGCTGGCGGCGATGTACCGGCTCGCCGGGCAATCGTCGGTCGACGATCCGACGCTCGGCCAGATGATCCGGCCGGTCTGGGTTCGCCTCGAGGGTCCGCTCGACGCGGTGATGGTCGGGCACCTGCAAAAGCGGATCGAGCAGGCCCGGCTGGAAAAAGCCAACCTGTTGATCCTCCAGGTCGATAGCCCAGGCGGTGACGACGCGGTCGTCGATGCGCTCGGCGACCTGCTCTCGGCGATCAAGGAGATGAAAACGGTCGCCTACATCGACGAGCGAGCCGAGGGGCTCGCCGCGCTCGTGCCGCTCGCCTGTCGCGACATCGTCCTGAAGAAGGGAGCACGCCTGGGAGGCAACGCTCGCTTCGTGGTCGTCGGTGGCGGACGCCGGCACGATCTGACCGAGACGCAGGTCTCCGGCTTCTCCGACAAGGCCGCCCTCTGGGCCAGCGCTCGGGGGCATTCCGAGGCGCTCGCCCGCGCCCTGATCGACCCCGCGGTCACACTCCTGGAGGCCCGAGACGCTCGAACCGGCGGAACGGCTCTCATCCGTCCCGAGGACGTCGACGCCGACCGAGGTCGATACCAGGTCCTTCAGGTCCGCAAGGAGCCCGGCCAGACGCTGGTCATCAACTCGGACGAGGTCGCCTCGTACGGACTGGGCCAGCCGGTCCTCGACGACGAGCAGTTCCGCGCCAATTACGGCCTGCGCGGCCGGGATATCGCGATCGAGGGCCCCACCTGGGTCGATTCGTTCGTCGCCCTTCTGACCGACCCTTACGTGAGCTGGATCCTCCTCTTCGTCGGCGTCTTCATGCTGGTGATCGAGCTGAAATTGCCGGGGATCGGCCTGCCGGGGATCACCTCGGCGCTGGCGTTCCTGCTCTTCTTCTGGAGTCATTACCTCGGCGGAACGGCCGACCAGTTGGAGATCATCCTCTTTTTGATCGGGTTGGTCTGCCTGGCGATGGAGTTGTTCGTCTTCCCCGGCTTCGGCATCTTCGGGATCAGCGGGATCTTGCTGATGCTCTGCTCGATCGTTCTGGCGAGCCACACGTTCATCTGGCCGACGAAAGACTACGAATACCGAGAGCTGGGCGTCACGCTGCTCCAACTGACCGGGCTGCTGATCGCCGTTGGGATCGGAGCGGCCATCCTGGCGCGATATATCCCCTCGCTTCCGGTGTTCAACCGACTGATCCTCAAGCCCGAGCCGTGGACGGGCGTGGAGCCCGAGGATCCGGAGCATCCGTATCAGCCCGCCCCCGAGACGTACGAGTCGCTGGCGTTCCTGGTCGGCGAGACAGGCCGAACGACCTCGCCGCTTCGCCCGACCGGCAAGGCCCGCTTCGGCAACCTTCAGATCGACGTGGTGAGCGCCGGCGGTTATGTCGAGACGGATAGCCTGGTCGAGGTTCTGGACGTGCAGGGGCCTCGCGTGATCGTCAAGAAGGTGGTTTGATCCGCACCCCGCCGCCCGACCGGGGGAAATGTCCCGGCCCTTCCGCTCCGACCCCGACGACCGATTCTGAGAATCCAGGGTCATCGGGGTCGAACGACCCGACGATCGTCACTTCGACGCCTCGACCTTCTTCTCGGGCAGCGCTCGGTGCGGCTCGGGCTTGGCGTCCTTCGGCTCGACCACCTTGTAATCGCCGTCGACCTTCAGATCGTCGAGCTTGCTGACGATCCCCGAGGGCCACTGGATCACCACCTGCTTCACCTTCTCCGTCGGACCGACGCCCACCAGTACCCTCGGGTCGTTTGTGGCCTGCATGCTGCATCCGCCCTTGCGCTGTCGATAAATCGTCCGCTCGACGGGCGGCTTCGAAAGCGCGTCCTCGATCGTGATCGCGAGCTGGGCTCCAATCGCGTCGCGATTGCTCCGCGTCCCCTGGAGCACGAACCGAACCCAGTGATTGGCCGACTTCGTGTCGTTGCGGAGCAGGGCACCCGGGCCATCCTTGTGATTCACCAGGATGTCCATGTCGCCGTCGTTATCGATATCCCCAAACGCGGCGCCCCGGGCGACGTGCTTCTCGTCAAAATAGGGGCCGGCGTCTCGGGTCGCCAGGCGAAACCGCTTCCCGCGCTCGTTGTGGAAGAGCAGGGGGATCTCCTCGTACTCGACCGGCTGGCCGATCAGCTTTCGGTTGTTGTCAACGTGCCCGTTCGCCGTGAAGCAGTCGGGCCAGCCGTCATTGTCGAAGTCGACCAGCCCCGTCCCCCAGCCGACCCACGGCATCGTGTCCGACGCCAGCCCGAAGAACGCCGTGATGTCGAAGAACAAGCCTTTCCCCATGTTCTGATACAGGGTGTTGTACTCGTTCGCGAAGTTCGTCACGAAGAGCTCGGGCCGTCCATCGCCGTCGACATCCTCGCAATCGACGCCCATCCCCGACTGCGCCTGTCCATTGGCATCGTAGGCCGCGCCTGAGAGATCGGTCGCGTCGTCAAACGTCCCATCGCCCCGATTGATGAACAGGAAGTTGGGATTCATGTCGTTCGCGACGTAGATATCGATCAGTCCGTCGTCGTTGACGTCGGCCGTGACGACGCCGAAGCCGTGGCCGTCGTCGCGAGGCGAGGCGACGCGCACCCGGTTTACCTGGCCGGACTTCGGGTCGGTCTCCTCGCGCTCGGCCGTGATCACCTTGTCATAGACGTTGGTAAACGTGCCGTTTTTGTTGTTATGATAGAAGAAGTGCTTCGTGGTTCGGACGGTTCTTGGAGACGAGTACAGCCAGACCTTCTTCTTCTCGTCGCCGACCCGGTGGTGATCCTCGGGATAGTTCCAGATTCCGTAGTTGCTGACGTAGATATCGAGGTAACCGTCGTTGTCGTAGTCGAGCATGGCGCCGCCGGACGACCAGCCGGGCGTGTCGATTCCGGCCTTCTTGCTGATGTCCTGGAAGACGCCGTGTCCGTCGTTGAGGTAGAGAACGTTTCGGCCGTAGTTGGCGAGGAAAACGTCGACATCGCCGTCGTTATCGATGTCTCCGGCGATGACCCCATGGCAGAAGCCGCGGAAGCCGAGGCCCGACTTTTGGGTCTCGTCGCGGAACTTGCCGCCGCCGAGGTTTTTATAGAATCGGTTCGGGCCCTTCTCGGCGGTTCCCAGAGGCAGGAGGGTCGCCGTCGCGAAATAGATGTCGAGCAGGCCGTCGCCGTCGGCGTCGAAGACCGAGACGCCCGACCCGTTGGCGGTCGGGAAGTATTTCTCCTCGGTCATCCCGGAGAAGTGGACGAAGTCGATTCCGGCCTCCTTCGCGATCTCCTTGAAGCGGAACGGGCTCGACTCGGTCTGCTCGCTCATCACCACCGGGGCGTACGACTGCATCCGGTCGCCCTCGATCTGGGTGCCGGGGTCCTTCTTCTCGGGTACGACGTCAGACTTCGTCAAGGACTTCGATTCCGTCTTCGCGATCGCAGGCGCCGGGGCACCGCCTCCGGTCGAGGGGGCCGGAGAGCCGCATCCCGAAACCGCGACCAGGGCCAGCACGGCCCCCACACCGAGCCATCCTCGGACCGACAGAAGTCCTCGCTCCATGACCCATCCTCCCCGAGATTCAGGCGACCAGACGACGAAAATGATGAAAAAACTGAATGAGTGGACCGCGCATCAGACCCGTGACCGGCGAATCCCAGAGAATCCACGAGCCCAGAAAGGGTGACCCCTCGCGCCGGGAGGGCCAGGCTCCCGCCAGGCCCATCTCACCGGCTCGGACAAGGCCGCGCCCTTCCGAAAAACCCCCTCTGCATTCTCGGTCACGTCTCGGAAACGAAGCACCATTCCCCGATGCGCCGGAGTCCCCGGATTGTAGCATGCCCCGATCCAGCGTGTCGCGGCCCCGTCGATCCCGCCAGCCCCGAGAACCCTCCCGCGCCAGAGTCTTACTGTCCTCCGCATTCCACGCCACCGGCACCAATTGTGCGTACCTCTGCAACCACCGCCCACCCCCATGACTTGCGGTTATGGGGGCTATGGGGAAAATGAGACCGGGCCCGGACCGAGACGGGCTCCCTGCCTGAACAGGAGGTCGCAACCGCGACGATGGTAGGAGAAATCCAGACCGGACTTCGAGCGACAGCGCAACGACGGAGAAGACGCATGCGTGGTGCAAGGTGGCTGAGGATGGCGGTGCTGGCGGGTAGCCTGGGGATGACCGCCCGGGAGTCGGCGGGGCAGCAGGCTCCGGCGGCTCCCACGTATCTTGGGGTGGAGCAGCGGATCGAATCGATCCGGCAGTCCTGGACGAAGCCAGGCGCCCGGCCGGAGCCGAACGCCGACGGCTGGAACTCGCTCTTCAACATGCTCCAGCAGCAGTTGCAGGCGTACGGCCAGGCAGCCGACGACGCTGGACGCCTGACCGCGCTGAACCGGCTTTATGAGGTCTCCTCGGCGCTGGCCACGGTCGCCTGGCCGCCCGCGGCCGAGCTTCGAGAGGAGCTTCGTCAGTGGCTCCGGCCGAGGGTCCGGCTGGCCTGGGCCAGGCGCCGGCTGGATGAGCGGCTCGAAGCGGTCTCGCCATCCGCCAACGAGGCCGCGAAGGCGAATCGATCGCGGTGGAAGGCGTTCGTCGACAACGACCTCGGCGGAGCGCTCCGCGAGTACGACCACGCCCAGACGGTCCAGCAGCGGCAGGCGGCCCTGAAGCGGCTCCACGCCGTCCTCGATTCACTCGACCGCCAGAACCACGAGCAGCCCCAGCGCTGGGAGCCCTCGTGGGAGCTGGAATCGGCGATGAACGATCTGTTCAACCGTCCGAACCTCGACATCGCCGCCGACGTCGCCACGGTCGCTCCCGTCTTCGAGGCAAACCTCGTCACGACCGGCCCGGTGACGCGCAAGGGATACACGTCGATGGTCACGGCGGGGCCGAAAACGGGCTTCGGTCTGGTCCCGCTCGACGGCGGAATCGGCTTCTACAACAGCCAGTCGATGGTGAGCGTCACGCCGATCCACGACTTCCAGCAGCAGATCGCGCAGGACCCGCAGGGCCAGAAGGCGGCCGAGCTTTACTACTTCAGCGCGACGACCTATGACTGGTCGAACCTGACGGTCACGGCGATCATCACACCCGACGGGCTCTCGCTCTCACCGAACGCCACGCACAACATCGACGCCTCCATCTGCGCGCAGCCGACGGATAGCAACGGCCTGAAACGGGGCATCGCCGCGTTGATCGGGATGAACGAGGGGAAGATCGAGCAGAAGGTCTACGAGGGCGCCCTGCCCAAGTTCCAGCAGCAGATCCCCGAGGAGGCCGCCGAGGAAGCCAACGAGCGAATCAGTGTCGAGCAGGCGGAGCGCAACGCCGACCTGAAGTCGAAATACCTGATCGGCAACGACACAGCAGCCGTGAAGGACTTCTTGATCAAGCAACTCTCGATGAAATCGCGTCCCGACGCCATCTTCGTCGGCGGCCGGTTCGAGTGGCGTGGTGCCCCGGGCCAGCTCGGCGCCGACACGCCGCAGCCGCCGAAGCTGAAGGATACCTACGAGCCCGGCGTCACGGCCGACCTGCACCTCGGCTCGCTGCTCAGCAGCGCGGCGGCCGGGATCTGGCAACAGGACAAGATGAAATCGATCCGGAATGTGATGATCCAGACGCAGGTCGTCCCGCCCGGCGGCTCGCCGAAGGACGCCGCGAAGATCACGCAAAATGTCAGCTATGCCGACTACATCAAGGCGGTCGACGAGGCGAAGAAGGCGAACGACCCGAGGGTCCAGGCGTTGCTGGTGACGCGTCCGGCCGAGGCTCCTGAGTTCAGCGTGGATGCTCGCGGCTACCTGGTCGGGTTGATCCGCGACTTCCAGATCGACGCCCCCGCGCCCGGTCGCGACCAGGGGGGTGCGATGCTGGGGGTTCCGGCGAAGGTTTTGCGGATCAAGTCGCCGCTGGTGGAGGTTGCGATCTCGTACCAGGTGGATGAGTCGACGCCCGGCTCGCTCCGGATCAAGGGGAACATCCAGGAGTTCAACCCGGGAACGACGGGCGAGGTCCTGGCGATCAACGACGACGAGGCCCAGGCCAAACCGCTCACGCGGTTCCAGTCGGCGATCGTGATGACGGCGCTCGGCGGACGGATTCGTCGGCAGGCGATCAACCTGAGCCTCGACCAGTTGAAGCTCCCCGGCTTCGCGATCCGGTCGGTCTCGCCGCTGGACCCGTCGGGGTGGGCGCGGATCAACCTGGTCCGGGTTTCGAACGAGACGCCGGTCCGCCAGTCGGCGCCGGCCGAGGAGGTCCGCCCCGGCCCGACGCACGGCCCGGGCGCGCCCGGATCATCAACCCCCGAGCCGACCGGCGCCGCCGCGGCCACCCCGCCGGCCGCCGATGCTTCGGTGTCTCCGCCGACCGTGCCTTCGGGCCCTCAGTAACCCCGAAACCACGGACTTGAGACCGTCTTATGATGGGCCGGACTCCTCACGTGGGGCGTCCGGCCCATCTCGCTTTTCGCGACCAAATTAAGTACAAATTAGATCTGACCCCGAGGCTCCCCAGATCGGGGCGGAATACAGGACGCAGGCGTCGAAGATGGCGGTCGGGACACCGTCCATCAATAGTCCAGGCCCAGTTCCTGGGCTTCCGCGGTCAGCTCATCGGCGACCCGACGGCGGGCCACGTCATCCTCGCGACGGTACGCCAGGAGGTCATCAAGGCGCACGCGGCGATGCTGACCGACCCGACGGAACGGGATCCGACCGGCTTCCAGGAGGCCAACGAGGTAAGGGCGCGAGACCTGGAGCAGGTCGGCCGCCTGCTGGGTCGTGAGTTCGGCCTGGAGGGGCAGGAAAGTGACCGCATGACCGCGAGCCATCTCTTTCAGGATGTCCTTCAGGAGCCGGACAGCGGACGCGGGTAGCCGGACCTCGGCGCCGGGCTGCTCATTGCCCTGGACGCGGAAACAGAGATCGGCCGGACCCGCTTCGAGAACCTGATCGATCCAGGTCAGGGATTCGCGCGCCAGTCGAGAATCGGCGGCCGTGGGAGTCGTGGTTTCGTGGATCTGGGTGGCCATGCGCGTCCTCCAATACCCAATCGATTCAGCGTACCACGAAATCGAAATGATCGCAATAGACGAAATAATCGAAGCGACGCTGGGAGATACCTGCGATTGGGGCTAGAAACCGGGTCTGACCCCTGGCCTGCCTGACCCCTGGCCTGACCCGTCGGCGTCCTGGTTAGGTCCCTTCACAGGCTATCCGAGAAACCTGAGACCAAATATAAGCCCATTGTCCCAGGCTTTACACCACGATTCCAACCAAGAGTGACACCATGGCTACGGGTTTGACACCATGGCTCCCGGTCCCAGTAGATTCTCGAAACAAGATTTGACCCGGAGGCTCCCACGCGGAAGAATATGTTGGATCGATTCTGATCGCGAAAGTGTACCGCATCATGAAAAACTTTTCTGGGATTTCGGTGGAGGCAGAAGCTTTCTCAGACAAATCTTTGACCAAGGCCGGATCTAAATAAGCGTGGGCAGAGCGGGGATGTCGTCCATGACACTAAACACCACAGCCCCACGCAAGCACGCAGTCGCATAATTACGCCGCCCCACTTGCCGACATAGTCGGATGGAATTCTTTAAGAATTTCGAGTAGCCTTTCTTACAACGCTCGGATTTCGGAAGCGAACTCGTATCAAAGTCGAGCGAGACGAGCCAGCCCCTCAAGGGAAGAAAGCGTCGTTGACGTGACGCTTTTCCGGTCCTTTAAACGTTACTCTGGCGGATGAACTCACGCGAAATGACAAGCGGAACCACGACCCAATCCCCACCCTTGACGAAAACGGAGTCTGGGCTGACTTTTGACGCCTTCCTCCGGCTGCTTCGAGCAAAACCCGAATCTCTCGATGCATATCTGGGGGAAATCGGAGCCAGTGTCGCTCTGCCAACATCCCAGACCACAGTCCATTGCCGGTATCTCAAATTCGATGGGACGAACACACCGCGTGTTAAGGCATTGGCGGATCGATTAGCGAGAGAGTTGATCAACTATGCGATCCCTCGTTCCGACATAGAGAAGGCTCACAAGAAAGCCGATGGGCCTCACGACGCGAAGCATTTCGCTGCACTTTACCGCAAAGCCAACCGTTTATTTGCCGACATTGACAAGACGGGCGAGGGTGGGGAACTGCTCCTGTATTTAATGGCCGAGACGTACCTGCGTTTGCCGCAGCTATTCTGCAAGATGCCTTTGAAAACGAGCTCGCAAATGCACTATCACGGAGCCGACGGGATTCACGGGACCTTTGACCCGAGCAGCGGCTCTCTCGCGCTCTATTGGGGAGAGTCGAAGCTCTACGCCACGCCTTCTTCCGCAATCGAGGCCTGCTTCGGCAGCCTCGCGCCATTCCTCCTACCCGACGGCAGCTCCACCGCTCCGCAGAACAGGGACCTGCAATTGCTCAACGACAACTTGGACCTCTGTGACCCGCAATTGGAAGCGGCGCTCCTCCGCTATCTCGATGTGGACGATCCAACGTTCAATAAGCTCACCTATCGTGGTCTAGCTCTCGTTGGATTCGACTCGGAGTTCTACAACTCGACAGGAAAGCCAGTGACCGAGGCAGATTTAACCGTCGCACTATCAAAAGCTGTCGACAGTTGGCACAACTCGACGTCGCACTATGTTACGAAGCATAACATCACGAGCATAGGGATCGAGCTGTTCTGTCTACCCTTCCCTTCCGTCGAGGCCTTTCGGGCCGCCTTTCTTGAGGAGCTTGGGATCAGGTGAGCATTGAATCCCTAGCGAAAAGCTTGCTGAGGATGCCGGGCTTCCGTGTGAGGCTCGACCTGGTGATCGCGGATTCGATCGCCTCGCAATTCCAAGCCTTGGAACGCCTTGATTCCCTGCGAGATCTCTCTCACGATTGGAATTACCTGCTCAGGTGCGGCAGCGTATTGGCCCAAGCTCGAGACCCTGAATGCGAGGACGTAGCCCTTCGGATTGCACACCACTGCCTGACCCGGCGCAACACGGAAAACCAGAACACCACAGAAAACCGGTACACCACAGAAAACCAACGCGACGCTGCGTGCATCATCCTCGATACGCTGACAAACAAGCCCTCTATCCGACTGGCCGAATCGCGGGAGCTTGTTAGGCCGGGGATCACCTCACGTCTACCCCTCCCTCTGCGCACCGCTTGGGTTCGTCGCGAAGCGGAACATCTTCTAGTGGTCGGCGAGGGTCACGAATTGTCCCTCAATCGGTTCCAGCGAGACGTCTGGGACGCCGCTTCGACAACTCAGGTCTTGAGCATCACCGCACCCACCTCTACCGGAAAGTCGTTTATTCTATGCCAATGGCTGGCTCAGTATTTCCGCGAGTATGGAGACGCATTCGTTGTATATATCGTCCCGACTAGGGCGCTAATCCAGCAGGTCGAAAATGACCTCAGGTTGCAGTTCGGCTCGAGCGGGGCTGCGCCACTGAACGTGCATGTCTCCAGCTTGCCAATGGCCTCGTCCGTCAGGATTGGCGCCGCGAACCTGATGGTCTTGACGCAGGAGCGCCTGCACATCCTGCTCACAGAATTGCCGGCGGAGATCAGGCCTTCTCTCCTCGTCGTCGATGAGGCGAACAAATTCGGCGATGGCGCTCGCGGCGTCTTGCTGAACAACGTGATCGATTCTCTATCGGCACAGAGGCCCGACACGAAAATCGTCTTCGCCAGCCCCCTCGTGTCCAATCCAGAGATTCTTTTGCGAGGACGAGTGACTAGGGGTCAAAGAAAAGTCTTAGTCTCGTCTCATGTCACAGTGAATCAGAACCTTATCTGGATGTCACAGGTTCCCAGGAAGCCCCGACGGTGGGTAGTCGAGGCTTGTTTCGCCGACAAGCTCGTGGATCTTGGGCGTATCACCTTACCATACCGTCCGACGTCCTCCAGTAAGCGGCTGACGCTCGTTGCGAACGAAATGTCTGACCCGAATGGCGGGAATCTGGTTTATGCAGATGGAGCGGCGGATGCCGAGAAGGCCGCCCATCAGTTATGGGCCCTGCGTCCTCGCCCGGAGAAAATCGATCCGGAGCTCCAGGCATTGATCGACCTTGTTCGCCGCTACGTGCATCCTAGATACGCACTCGTAAACGCCCTCGCACGCGGAGTGGCATTCCATTATGGCAATATGCCCCTTCTAATCCGAACGGAGATTGAGCGCCTGTTCAAGGATGGAAGCATTAAATTTCTAGTATGCACCTCAACGTTGGTCGAGGGTGTGAATCTCCCCTGCAAGTCAATCTTCGTGAGAGGTCCACACAAGGGTCGCGGCAAGCCCATGAATGATACTGATTTCTGGAATCTCGCGGGAAGAGCGGGTCGCCTGGGGAAGGAGTTTCAGGGAAACGTGGTATGCATCGATCCGCATAATCAGAGCGTCTGGAAAGTGCCGTGTCCTTCCGGTAAGCCTGCCTGAATCGTCGCGGGGGATTTGCTACGGTGGCGGTCCTCATTCGGGAGGATCGCGATGGATACGACTCCGCACCGCCAACGGCCTGCCGATCTGGTCCGGGCTCAGCAACGCTTTCAAG
>DAIDKV010000058.1 GCA_027449865.1 Planctomycetales bacterium | reverse complement strand
GATCCGATCCACCGTCAGATGGCTGGGGTCATGGTCAGCTTCGTCGCAGGGCTGTTCGTCGGCGCGGCCGTGTTCGAGGGGCTGCGCGACAACCTCGACCTGGAGCGGTGGTTCCGCTTACCCAAGAGTCATGAGCGACGGATCCACGGTCATCGCCACGCGGGAATCCGGATCGTCCAGGAAGGGGCGACGATGGTGCACGCGCTGGATGCCCACGTCGCGCACCCGGAACGGTTTACGGCAGAGGATCTGTTGCCCTATCGCACAGCCCGTGAACCACCATGCCAACGTGAGGCGATGAAGCGCCGCAAGGTCATGCGAAAGGCCCGATCCAAGACGAAGCGTCCCATCCTCCTGGCCGACCTGGAACGGCGCTATCGTGAACTGCCCTCCTTCTAGCTCTCTTGCGGGTCATTGCTTGAAAATGCTGTAGAGGACGACGTCGCCGGGGGCATCGCGCCACTCGAATCGACCGTCCTGATCGGTGGTGAACCGGACGTCGAGCGTCCGGTGATTGCGCCAGGAGTCTGGGGCCAGGGTCGCGTCGGGCACGGGTTGCCCCTTCCGGTCGACGACCCGGCCGCGGACGGTGTGGGGTGGGCCGAGGCGGAACTCCAGCGTGGGCTGGTCCTCGGGGTGGACCTCACGCAGGTCGGGTGCGAAGCCCGGGGCGCGGACCGTCACCGCCGAGGCGCAGGGCGGGCAGTTCTCCAGGACAAATTCGCCGTTCGCGCCGGTGGTTGCTGGCTTCGGGTCCGGGTGGAACTTGTCGCCGAAACGGACGATCACGCCGGCGACCGGCCGGCCCCGTTCGTCGAGCACGCGGCCCCGGATCGCGAAGCCGCGGCGGAGGACGGTAGCGGCGTCGGGCTGGCGCGTGACCTGTCGGTACTCCGGGAGGAATCCGGGCGTTTCGAACCTGGCCCTCACGTTGCGCAGGTCGCGGGGCGCGTCGTCGAAGTGCCAGCGGCCCTGGGCATCGGTCGTCGCCGCGACGATCGTGAAGACGTACCCGGGCTCGGCCTGGTCCGGCGGGGCGGTCACGGTGACCTTCGCTCCAGCGATCGGGGCGCCGGCCTGGTCCTTCACCACACCGCCGATCGGGAGACCCGCGACGAGCCTCTGCACCTTCGATGACGGGATCCGGGGCGGATGATGCCGGTCGTCCCAGCGGACCATGCTGGGGACGAATCCGGGCTTGCGCACGGTGAAATCCAGCCAGTTGAGGGTGGCACCCTTCGGCCATTCGAGCGAGGTCTTGCCGTCGCGATCGGTCGTTCCCTTCGGTCTCGTGGATTTGTCCTGATCGACCCGGAGGCTCCACTGGACCTCGGCACCCTCGATCGGCTGGCCGGTGGCGTCGGCGACGACGTGGAGCTCGATCCGGCCGTCGGCGGCCTCGGAGGCGGTCGGCCGGTTCGGGGCGGCGGGTTTTGCCTGTTCGGCGACTGGAGGGCTGGCCGCCTGCCAACCCGCGGCGAGGCCGGCTCCTGTCGCTCCCATCGTCGCCAGAATGATCCCCAGGCGCAAGATTCGGTACATGACAAGGCTCCTCAACGTTGGGCCCGAGAGTGCAGCGACCGCCACGGGGACAGTCCCGGCGATGTTCTTTTGAGCGAGGATCGCGAGCGATCGCGGAAGGTCAGAGCGGATCAGCGCGGCGGCCATTGCCCCGCCCGATGGCGCCAGCCCGCGGCGCACCATCGCCGGTTTCAATCGCTCGCGGGCCCTGCGCAGGCGGCTCTCGACCGTCCGGATCGGGCACCGGAGCCGACGCGCCGCCTGCTCCTGCGAGAGCCCTTCGAGGTAGCAGAGCACCACCGCCGACCGGTAGTGAGCCGGGAGCCGCGCGATCTCCTCGTCGATCATCGAGCGAAGGTCGTCGGGGCGGTCGGAGGGCGTCGGCGAGGCGGGATCGATCCCGTCAAGTGGACGCAGGCGGGTGCGCTCCGATCGTACGTCCGCCCTCGCCCGACGCGCCACCCGGACGGTCACCCCGTAGAGCCATCGGCCGAGCGAGTCATCCACGCGGACCGAGGGCGCCCGGCGGGCCAGGACCAGGAAGACCGCCTGGAAGGCGTCGTCGGCGGCGTGGGAGTCGCCGAGTATCCGCCGGCAGACTCCCAGAACCATCGGGCCGTGCCGGTTCACCAGCGACTCGAAGGCGGCCTCCGACGAGCCGTCGTCTCGGCGAGCGAAGATGGCGAGCAGTTCGGCGTCGGAGAGCCGGCCGATGGCACCGGCGCTGAAGAGCGTCGCCAGGTCTTTCCCGGGCTCGATTCGCATCGACCGCCCCCCGCCGCTTTTGATCCCAATGCCTTTACTATGCACCGCGAGCGTGGCACCCCTTCAGGTTTCTTGCAAGTGCTGTCGATTTCTGGATTTCCGGCGCGGGTTCTGGTCCACGGATCCGCCCCCGGTTATCATCGAGTCGCGAAAGATCCACCCACCCGAGACGGCTCCGGAGAGCCCCCCATGTCGAGTTCGAAGGTCCACATCCGTTCTGAGCGGGTCGCGAAACCCAGTGCGGTCGTCGTGGAGTTGATCTCCACCGCGATCGGCGACCCCGAGCACGCCCACGAGCTCGGCCAGGAGTTGGCCTCGCTCGTCCAGCCCGAGGCGGTCGATCGGTTCGTCCTCGACTTCCGCAACGTCAGAACGTTCTCCAGCACCGGGTTCGGGGCGCTGGTTGGGTTCGTGCTGAAGGTCCGGAAGCTCGGCGGTCAGGTATTGATCTGCAACATGGACGATTTCGTCCGCTTCGGGGCCGACATCATCCGCCTCGGCGATTACGCGCCGATCTTCAACGATCGCCAGGCGGCCCTCGACAGGCTTGCCGCCGAGGGCACGCCCGGTTCGTGAGAAGGGCGAGTCAAAAGGTCCTGAAAGATGAAGACAGGCACCTCGAAACCTCGGAGCCAGTCCCCATTTTCTCAGAACCTCTAACGAGCGGCGGTCGCCTCGGCGTGCAGTTCCTTCAGAAGCCGGACGGCGGCGTCGACCAGCCGCTCGCCCGAGCCCTCGCCGCATCGGGCGCTGATGACCTCGTAATTCCCCTGCGCGTAGGCCCGTCGCGAGGGGATGTAGCCGATTGCACCATTTGCCAGCTCGGCGATGATCGTTCGGCGGAACGGCGAGTCCTGCTTGATCGCCAGGCCCAGCTCGACGAAGATCTCGCCTGGCAGCGAGACCCACGCCAGCTCGTTCCCGACCGCGATCACCTGCACTTCAACCGGGATCGGATGTCCCTTGCGTGCGACGACGTCGCGCACCTTCAAGGCGTCGACCTGATCGAGGAATTTTGGGCGGGGAGCCTTCGGGTCCTCCATCAGCTTGAGGATCTTTCGCGAGCGCTCGATATCGGCCTCGTCGATCGTCGCGAGCGGGAGATTCACCATCGTTGATCGGGCGCGGACGGCATCCGCACGGACAGGCTTTAGCCGCGGCCAGGTGCGCAAAACCTCGGCAGCGAGGATCGTTCCCATGCGCGAGGCGTTCGTGAAGCCGCGTTGCGGCTCGCGCCAGTGGACGTCGATGTGGTTCACGTCGCCGCAGCAACCGGTCGAGTAGAGCGTCACCACGTCTCGGCCCTGAAAATCGGCGAGTTGTCGCGCGAGCGTCGCGGGCATGTCGGCGGAGATCTCCGGGGCGCCGATGTTGTCGAGGTGGACGGCGTAATTCACCGCGATCGCGATCGGATGGCCGTCGGGTGTGGCGAAGTCGACCACCGGGACCTCGGGGTCGATCGTTCCGGCCGGTTTGATGATTCTGGGGTTGAGCTTGCCAGGGTTCCAGCCGACCGAACCGTCGGTCATGTGGAATCGACGATTGAACGCGATCGAATCCTCACGTCCGACCGCCGCTCGGACGATCGCAGACGCCTTCTTCGACTCGGCGAGCCGGACCGCCTCGGCGATTTTCGAGGGCAGGGTATCGAGATAAGCGACGACCCGGTCGGACTGGCCGCCGAAAGGGCTCTTGCGGTCGATCACCGGGCCGGTGTGGCTGTGGGTCGCGCTGATGAGGACGTCGGCGCCCAGGATCTGGGTCGTTTTCTCGATCTCCTTGCGAGCCTGTTCGACCAGCTCTCGGGGCGTCGAGATCAGATCGAGCGCGACCATCGCCGCCGATCGGCCGCCGGCATCGATCACGATCGCCTTGGCGTAGAGGTCGTCGTGGATGCCCTGGGCGCCTCGCTCGGAGTAGTATCCGGCCATCGGAATTCCGGCCGCCGGCGTGATCGGGACCGCCGCCGCGCCGACGCGGACCTCGCCCGATTGAGCGGTTGTGGTTAGGAGGGTGAGGGTCGTGAAGATCAGGGAGAATCGCATCGGCTCGGGCCTCCGTCGGATCAATGGGGACGGTTCTCGACGTCGCGGGCGCTGTCATCATAGCGGCCCGGTGGCGTCGGTGCGCCGTCTTTCAACCCTCGTCACCGGTCGATGCGGTGGCCTCGGTGGCGCCGATGGTGGGATCACCGGCGGCCATTTCCTGCGCGATAAGGAGCTCTCGGGAAGAGTCGCGCAGGGCGGGAAGCTTACGGGCGAACAGGAGCGCGCCAAGGATGCAGATGACTCCGCCGATCGCGACCGTCGTCGGGGCGCCGAAGCGGTCGGCCATGATTCCCGCCAGCAGCGAGCCGAACGGTGCCATCCCCAGGAACATCATCGAATAGACCGACATGACCCGTCCACGGAGGGCATCGGGGACCATCGACTGGACCATCGTGTTCGAGGCGGCCGTCTCGACGATCACCGCGAAACCGATCGGGATCAGTAATGCCGACGAGAGCCAGAATTCCCTGGAGAGCGAGAACGCGATCAGACCGGCGCCGAAGGCTCCCGCCGACCAGGCAATCCATCGCCCAAGGCCGCGGATGTCGTGTCGGGTCGCGAGCATCAGTGCGCCGGCCATGGCGCCGAGACCCGAGGCACCGGTAAGGATTCCCAGTCCCCAGGCGCCTGAATCAAGTACCTGGTCGGCGAAAATCGGCATCAGGACCGAGTACGACATCCCGGTGAGGCTCAGCAGGCCCAGCAAAAGCAGGATGGCCCGGATCGGCCCTGTACGTGCCACGAAGGAGAATCCCTCGACAATTCGGCCAATGGGCGTGGAGCCCTCGGGACGTTTCGGCGGGAGGGGTTTCGGGTGCATCATCGCGAGCCCGGCCAGAACCGCCAGGTACGAGGCTCCATTGGCGAAGAAGCACCATCCCTCGCCGATCGCCGCGACCATGGCCCCGGCGATCGCCGGTCCGAGGATTCGTGCGCCGTTGAACATCGACGAGTTCAGCGCGATGGCGTTCATCAGGTCGTCCCGGCCGACAAGCTGGACGAGAAACGACTGGCGGGCCGGGATGTCGAAGGCGTTGACGACGCCAAGGAGGGTCGCCAGTGCGAAGACGTGCCAGAGCTGGACCGTCCCGGACAGGGTCAGCCCGGCGAGGGCAAAGGCCAGGAGCATCGAGGCGGCCTGACTCGCCATGACGATCCGGTGTCGGCTCCGTGCGTCGGCGAGGCTGCCACCCATCGGCGAGAGGAGGAGTACGGGAATCTGTCCGGCGAAACCGACCAGCCCAAGCATCACCGAGGAACCGGTCAGCCGGTAGACCAGCCAGGACTGGGCAATTCCCTGCATCCAGGTGCCAATCAGAGAGATGAACTGGCCGGCGAAGAAGAGCCGGAAGTCACGGTGTGCCAGCGCCCGGACCATCGACGCCCCGAGCGGCGGGGCTTTTTCCGGGCCGGCATCGATCCCCGTTCTCATCGGTCGCGTCCCGGCCCCATCGTTTTGCCTCGTCGGACGCCCCGGGACCCTCGGTTCGTCGCGTCAGCCGGGCGCCTCGTGCCCGGCCTGGCTTCAGGATTGTCCGGTGGCCGCCGGTTGTCAACGCCGGGAATGCGAGCGCGCCGTTCGGTCCCGGATTTGCAACATCATCCTTTCCGCATATCCACAGGAGCGGCCTTCCCGAAACGGCCGAGGTCATGTCTGGATTTCCCGTCGCCGTATCACCAAGGAGAAAACGAATGCGAAAGCTTGACCAGGAATTTGCGTCGACGGTCGACCATCGACCTGGCATCGTCACGGATCCCGGAGATGCCTGGGGAAGTCGTGCTGATGGCGGCATTGCGCCGGCCTTTGACTACATGGACGAGGAGCTCGAGGAGGCCATGATCCCGATCGGAACGTCTGAGGCGGGCCCCGGTGTTCGGCTCTCGGTCGAGAACCAGCCTGGTTCCGACTGAGCGGACCGAGCGAGGTGGGCGGCGGTATCCATCCCTGCCGCCCTTTTTCCGGTGGCGATTAGCGGATCGGCTGACCGCCGGGCTTGCCGATTCGGCTGTGCTCGGCGGATGGAGATCTCTCCTTTTCGCAATACCGCTCGGCGATCGGCTCGATCTGCCCAAGGTGCGCCTTGATCTTCGGCAGGGCCTGGGCCGCGAGGGCCTTGAGGTTCGGGTCGAGGCCGCGCTCCGCTTCCGCTTCAAACGCCGCGACCGCCTCCATGTGGACGACAAGCTGTGCCTTGGCGTAGCACATGTCGAATTTCTCGCCGCTGAGTCCGGCAAGACTCTGGGCGCAGAACTGAGCACGGACATCGACCGTCTCTGGAATGCGCATCCCCTTCTGAGCGCAGGTCGCGCGTAGCTCGTTGTTCATCCGGGTGTGATTGTCGATCATCTGCTGGCTGAATCGCTTCAACTCGGGGTCGGTGGCTCGCTGCGCGCCGAGTTGGCTGAGGGTAAGCTCGGCCAGGCCATTGTCAGCGGCGGCGGCGGCGAAGAGTGCGTCATTGACGCCGGTGGCCGCCACCTGGCCGCCTATCGCGGACCGGGTCGCCACCTGACCGCCGACCGCCCCAACCGCGGCCGCTGGCACGCTCCGTCCGGCGACAGGGCGCGTTTCTCCCGCGGCAGGAGCCGGGGTGCCGACGGTCTGGGATTCGACGACCTGCCCCTCGCGCGGAGCCGGGATCTCGGTCCGGTTCTGAACGGGGGGCGTCTGGGCAAACACCGGCGCGGCAGCGAGGGCCGCGGCGGCGAACACACTTCGATTGAGTCTCATGGATGGTCCTCCAGGTGTTCTCTTCTCGGGTCCGCTCTCCGGCTCGGCAGGCGAGGAAGCAGAGCCCATTGGCCCCGGTCACATCGGCTACCGAAGGCGGGGCCCGCGATCCATTGACGCTTGAAAACAGGCGCACGATCGCAGGGGATCGTCGGGCCGCGCCGATCGGTTTGGTCGTGCAAACCCCGCGCCCCCGGTGCTCCCCGGCGCCGGACTCTTTTCCGCCAGCGACGTATCTGACAGAATGGCCCGCGATGGCCCGTCGTCCGACACGACTTGATAACCGACCGGGGAGCCTCACCCATGAAACGCCGAGATTTCCTTCACGCCGGGGCCGCCACGGCCGGCCTGACTCTCTCTGCCTCGGGCTACCACATCGCCTCCGCCGCCGCCGCCGAAACCAAACGTGTCGGCCTGATCGGGACCGGATGGTATGGCAAGTGTGACCTGCTCCGGCTCATTCAGGTCGCCCCCGTCGAGGTCGTCTCGCTTTGCGACGTCGACAAGAAGATGCTCGCCGAGGCCGCCGAGATCGTCTCGCATCGACAGCGCTCGAAGAAGACTCCCAGGACCTTTACCGACTACCGCAAGATGCTCGAGCAGAAGGACCTTGACCTGGTCCTCATCGATACACCCGACCACTGGCACGCCCTCCCCATGATCGCCGCCTGCGAGGCTGGTCTGGATATATATGTCCAGAAGCCGATCAGCGTCGACGTCGCCGAAGGACGCGCCATGCTCGATGCCGCCCGCAAGCACGAGCGGGTCGTTCAGGTCGGCACCCAGCGCAGGAGCACACCGCACCTGATCGAGGCCCGTGACCGCGTGATCCGCGAGGGGCTGCTGGGCAAGATTGGCATGGTGGAAATTTATTGCTACTATCATATGCGGAATAATTCCAATCCGCCCGACCAGGCGCCGCCCGACTACCTCGACTGGGGGATGTGGACCGGCCCGGCGCCGATGCGGCCGTACAACCCGATCGCTCATCCGAGGGGGTGGCGGGCTTTCCGGGAGTACGGCAACGGGATCGTCGGTGATATGTGCATTCACATGCTGGACACGGTCCGGTGGATGCTGGGGCTTGGCTGGCCGAAGAGTGTCGGCTCGACGGGCGGGATCTACGTGCAGCGCGGGGTGAAGGCCAACATCAGCGACACCCAGACGGCAACGTTCGATTTCGGCGATCTGGATGTCGTCTGGCAGCACCGGACGTGGGGCGATGCACCGAATCCGAAGGTTCACCCGTGGGGCGCGACGTTCTACGGGGATAAGGGAACGCTTCACGCGAGCGTCTGGGGCTACGACTTCACGCCGACAGGTGGTCGGGGCAAGCCGATGAGTGCTGAAGTTCAGTACAAGAACGAGTACGCGCAATATCCCGAGGACGAGCACGAAAAAGACCTGGAGCGGCACGTGGCGCCGGCGATCCGCGGTCACATGAGAGACTGGCTTTCGGCGATCGCGTCGCGAGGCCGTCCGGTGGCGGATATCGAGGAGGGTTACATCTCGACAACAAGCTGCATTCTGGCGAACATGTCGATGGATCTGGGTCGTTCGCTGACCTGGAATCCGAAGGAGCACCGGATCGTCGGCGACGACGAGGCCAACAAGCGACTCGCCCGATCGTACCGCTCGCCGTGGGTTCATCCGGGTCAGAAGGCGTGAACGAGGAGACGAGTCAGGCCCGACAGCACGCTGCCTGCTGCCTCCTCGATCCGCAGTTCGCCTCGACCCATGAGCGTGCCATTGTTATGATTGACGAGGGGGGAACCCGCCTCGACGTGATCTCAACGGGCGGGCCTTTCGGACCGGTGAGGACGTCCGTCGTCATGTCCAGCACTCTGCGCGAGGATCTTGCCTCGCTCCGGATTGAGCGGAACGGGAGCACGCCCGTTGGTCGTCGCGAGCCGGTCGCATCCGTGCGGAAGCCGGCCGCGACGATGCGAGGGCCGGTCGCAGGTGGCCGCCGAGGCGGTGGCCTGCTCCGGCTGCTCTCCTGGCTCCTCTGGAGCGTTCCGCTCGGGCTACTGGCCGTCGCGGCATCGTTCGGCTACGAGCAATACGATAAGATGCGGTCGCGCCCCGAGGTCACCCGGGGCCTGGTCCAGCGCATGACCTCTGGCGAGGCGACAAAGCTTCTCAGTGCCACCGGGTACCTCAAGTCTCGGTCGCAGGCAATGATCGGGACGAAGATTCCCGGCCGGGTCGACCGGATGTATGTGCAGGAAGGGATGAAGGTCCGCAAGGGGGATGTTCTCGCCGTGATCGAACACGACGAGATGCTCGCCCTGCTCGCCTCTCGCGAGGCCCAGCTTCTGAAGAACCGGGCCGAGATGGATGAGGCCGAGACCGAGATCTGGGCCCGCGAGCGCGAGGACGGCCGCGTTACTCGATTGCATGCCCAGCGTAAGACGACGCAGGAAGAATACGAGAAGGCGGTCGCCGAACTGAAGAAGGCCCGCGCCCGAGCCGCCGCGATCAGCGCCTCGATCCGGCTAACAGAGGCCAATATCCGCGAAATCCGAGCAACCATCCATTCGATGTCGCTCTATGCTCCGTTCGATGGAACCGTCGTCGAGCGGCAGGGCGAGGAGGGCGAGATCATCACGCCCAACGCCATGAGTTCGTCACTTGGTCGGACGGCCGTCGTCACGATCGCCGACCTCGCCCACATGGACGTCGAAACCGATATCTCCGAAAACCTCTTGGCGCGGATCGCGATCGGCCAGCCGGCCGAGGTCTCCGTCGGCGCGGTCCCCTCGCGACGGTATCGCGGGCGGCTCCGCAAGATCCTTCCGATGGGCGACCGGACCCGAGGGACCGTCAAGGTGAAGGTGGAAATCCTTGACCCCGACGAACGCCTTTTCCCCGAGCTGGCCGCCACGGTCCATTTCCTCCCGAGTGAATCACTCCAGAATCCTGACGCCGGGCGGTCTTACCTCTACGTGCCGAAGTCAGCCCTGTTTCAGGAGGGCGGACACGATTACGTCTGGCGAATTGCCGATGGCGACCTATTGCGCCGGTGCCGGGTCGAGGTTGCCGCTGGCGGAGACGACCTGGCCCGCGTCGAGTCGGGGCTCAAGTACGGCGACGCCGTCGTCCTCAATCCCATCAAATCCCTGCGCGAGGGCGAGACCGTCCGCGTCGTTCAGTGACGCCGGCCCGCCAAACTCCGCATCCCGAAAGGCCTTCTCGCATGGGCGCGGCGACGTCGATCGAGCTTTACAACGTCTCGAAGGAATACCACCGAGACGCCTTCACCATCCCCGTGCTGGTCGACCTCGATCTCTCGGTGGATGAGGGAGAATTCCTCGCGCTGATGGGCCCATCGGGGTCCGGGAAGACGACGCTCCTGAACCTCGTCGCCGGACTCGACCGAGCCACCCACGGCGAGGTGATCGTCCACGGACAGGACCTCGGCCTGCTGAGCGAGGCTCAAATTACCCGGTGGCGGGCCGACAACGTCGGCTTCATCTTCCAGACCTATAACCTCATCCCGGTTCTGACCGCATTTGAGAACGTCGAATTACCGCTTTTGCTGACCTCACTCTCGCGCAAAAGGCGGCGGCAAAACGTCGCCACGGCGCTCCGGATCGTCGGGCTCGAAGGGCGCGAGCACCACTATCCCCGGCAACTCTCCGGCGGCCAGGAACAGCGGGTCGCGATTGCGAGGGCGATCGTCACCGACCCCTATCTGCTCGTCGCTGACGAGCCCACCGGCGACCTCGATCGCACCACGGCTGGCGAGATCCTGGATTTGTTACAATTGCTCAACCGGGAATTCGAAAAAACGATCGTGATGGTCACCCACGATCCACTCGCGGCGCTTCGGGCCGGGCGGACGCTACACCTCGACAAGGGGCGGCTGGTGGACGATGTCGTGCGGGAGGCGAGCGTTCCGGCGCTGCCCTGAAGATTGATTCAGATTGCAGATTCAAGATTGAAGATTGAATGAATTCAAAAGTCCTTGGAACTGGTTTGGAATCTGGGATGCAGGAACCGGGATCGAGCTGCACACAGCGAAGCGGCTCGCGGGATTCGACGCGATGAAATATCTGCACTACATCCTTCGGAACGTCCGCCGCAATCCGGTCCGCACGGCGCTGACGGTTGCTTCGACCGGGGTCTGCCTTTTCCTGATGATGATCCTCGTCTCGTTTTTTGCGATGAGCGACGAGGTCAACGCAGGGTCGCGAGTCCACAACCGACTGGCGACGCTCAACGCCAACGGGTTCGCTGGTGTCATCCCGATCGCGAGGGTCAAGGAGGTCGCCGCGCTCGACGGGGTTGAGGCGGTCACACCGTTTAGCTGGTACGGCGGGAAGTACAAGGAAGAGGTCCTGCCGTTCGCGATGTTCTGCGTCGATCCCGAAACGATCTTCCGGGTGATGGAGGAATTCTCGATCCCAGGGGACCAGCTTGAGGCGTTCCAAAAAAACCGAGACGGGTGCGTGATCGGCCGGAAGCTGGCTCAGGAAAAAAAGCTGCAAGTGGGTGATCCGATGCCGCTCAAGGGGGATACGTACCCCGTCGACCTGAACCTGACGATTCGAGGGATCTACGACGGACCGAGCGACCGTGACCTCCGGATCTGCTTCCTGCGTTACGATACCTTCGACGAGGCCTTCCGGCGCGTGGCGACGGCCTCCAGCCCAGAGGCGGGCCAGTTCGCCGGCAACGCGGGGATGATCTTCACGAAGTGCAAGAATGCCTCGGCGATGCCGGCGGTGGCCCGGGCGATCGACGACCTGTACCGCAACAGCGACTACCCGACCCGGACGCAGACTGAGGAGGCGTTCGGCAAGATGTTCGAGGAGATGATGGGCGATCTTCGCGGGATGATCCGGCTGATCGGCCTTGCGGTGGTCTTCTCACTGCTCTGTGTCGCCGGAAACGCGATGGCGATGGCCATGCGGGAGCGGACGACGGAGGTGGCCGTACTCAAGGCGATCGGTTTCGACCGGGGGCGGATTCTCTTCCTCGTCCTGGCCGAATCGATGCTGGTGGCCGGATCGGGCGGGGCGCTCGGTTCGCTCGGGTGCAAGGCGCTCTTTGCCTCGGTGGACATCTCGCCGTACACGGCCGGATTCCTGCCGTTCTATTACATCCCGTGGAGCGTGACGCTCCAGGGGCTTGGGATCTCGCTATTCATCGGGTTCGCCAGCGGCTTCGGGCCGGCCATCCGTGCGGCGGGCCTGCCGGTGGTCGACGGGCTCCGGAGGGTCGTCTGAGCTACCATGATCCCGCTGAAATACAACCTCCGGAATCTCCGAGTGCGCTGGAAGACGACGGCGATGACCATGCTCGGAACGGGCCTGGTCGTCTGGTCGGCGTGCCTGCTTTTCGGGCTGGTGGATGGGCTGGAACATAGTTTGAAGGTCTCGGGCGAGCCGCTCGACCTGATCGTGATGCGCCCCGGCTCGACCAACGAGACGACCGGCGGCTTCGCCTCTTCGAAGGCCGACCAGCTCCTGACACTTCCCGGAATCGCGCGTGATGAGGCAGGCCATCCGATGGCGGCCGAGGAGATCCTGAACATTCCGATCGCGGTCCGCGGCAATGGGACCCGGACGAACGTGATTGTCCGGGGCGTGCAGCCGGCCTCGCGCCGGCTCCGGCCGGATTTTCGGATCATCGAGGGTCGCGACCTGGAGCCGGGCAAGGGGGAGTGCATCGTCAGCTCGGCGACCTCGCGGCGGTTCCGAGGCGCGCAGATCGGCGGCCGGCTCGACTTCGGCGATCGTGAGGCGTATCAGGTCGTCGGGATCTTCACTGCGGGCGGCAGCTCGGCTGAAAGCGAAATCTGGGCCGACTTCCAGGACGTCGTCCGCAACACCGGCCGATCGGGCTCGGTCTCGTGCGTGCAGCTCCGGGCCGCCGATCGATCGGCGTATGACAAGCTCCGCGAGGCCATCGAGGGCGAGGCCCGCTTCAAGCTCGCCGCGATCCCCGAGCCGGTCTACTTCCTGAACCAGAGCCGATCGAGCGTTTTCCTGAAAGGGGCGGGAACGTTGATCGCGGTCCTCCTGACGATCGGAGCGATGTTCGCCGCGGCTAACACAATGTTCGCCGCGGTCAGCACCCGAACCCGGGAGATCGGCACCATGCGTGCCCTGGGTTTCTCACGCCGGGATATTCTGATTTGCTTTCTGGGGGAGTCATTGATTTTGTGTGCGCTGGGCGGCGCGGGCGGCGTGCTGGCGGCAATCCCGCTCAACGCCTGGACCTACGAGACAAGCGATTTCAACAGCTTTGCCTCGGTGATGGTCGCGTTCCGACTCGGTCCGACGGCGCTCTCGGTCGCGATCGGGATGACGCTCGCCATGGGCCTCTTCGGCGGGATGATGCCGGCCCTGCGGGCGGTCCGGCTCGAAGTGATCGCGGCGCTCCGGGAGCGGTGAGGGCCGATTCGTTGGGCTCCCGCCCCCCGCACCGCCTTCCTTAAGTGATGACAAATTTTCTGAGCCGTCCCCAGGACCGTCGCGGTCTCGTCTCGATGTCGTCGGCCCAATCGTATTCCCAATCCGGGCTATAATGGGCGTGTCCCATCCTGCGGACTCTTCTGATCCACCGACGGCGGCGGTTCAGCACGCTGGGTTTTACGTAGAAGCGAGGGCTTTTCTTGTGCCACTTGCAGGGATCGATGAGGGGGTAGCCGCCATGAGCAAGGATCTGCTTGCGGAGCCTCTGGAGCGCAAGATGGATCGGCTCACCCTCCTCCACCTCGATGCGTATGCCCATTCTTGCGCGTCTTTCGGCGGACGCGATGCCGTTGAAACCTGGCCTGAAAAAATCGTACGCGGCATGCCGGGCCGTCGTAAACCCTCGAAATTTGACGAGGCGTTCCATGTCTGGCTTTCTTCGCACGATAGTCATCGTGATCGATCCTGGCGAGCCCTCCCTTCGATTTCCTGATACACGCGCCCGGTGATCCTGTACGGTTTGACCAATCTCCGGCTGGAGCCGGCTCTGACAGCCGATCCCATGGCCACATCCTGACTTTATCAACCATCACTGACGGTACTTCAACCAGTTCTCGAACGCGTGGGCCCGGACGCCGAGGTATTTGTACGACTCGAAGATCGCTCCCTGGCCCAGCATGCGCGGGTCCTGGTCCCGTGTGAGGCTGGCCTTCATCTCGGTTTCGAGTTGCTGCTTGAGCGATGCGAACGCCGGGTCGTTTGCCAGGTTCTTGAGGCAATCCGGGTCGCTCCGGATGTCATACAGCTCCTCGGCCGGGCGTTTGCCGAAGCAGAGTCGATAGAAGCGATTGAAGCTGGACGTGATCAGAGTTTTGGTCGGGCCGTTGTCGCAGTTCGGATAGCTAGTCTCCGGGTTGCCGGCGGGCCAGCGGTCGGGCTCGTAGTTGCGGACGAAGAGATGTTCGGGCGTCCGGATTCCACGGGCGGGGTAGCCTGCATCGTCGGGCCGGCCGATGTCGTGACGCTCCTTGCCGACGACCATCCGGTTGCGGGTCGGATCGATCTGGCCGGATTTCTGACTTTTCAGGATGTCGGCGAAACTCTGACCGCTCATCGTCTCGGGGATCGCCAGGCCGGCGGCTTCGAGGAACGTGGGGGCGAAGTCGCGGACGTTGATGAAGTCGTCGACCAAGCGACCGGGTTTCACGTTCCGGCCCCATCGGATCGCCATCGGGATGTGGAAGCCCGCGTCGTAGAGCTGGCCCTTGACCCTCGGGAAGGGCATGCCGTGGTCGGACGTGTAGACGATCAGGGTGTCGTCGAGCTCACTGGACTTCTCCAGAGCTTCAAGCATCCGGGCAACCTGGGAGTCGAACCACTCGACTTCCAGGCCGTAATCGAGGAGGTCGTTGCGGACGAGGTTCGAGTTGGGAAGGTATCCCGGCACCTCGACGTCGGCCAGTTTGCGACCCGCGCGGAGGCCGGCGCCCTCGTCATAGGGACGGTGGGGCTCGTAACCGCCGGCCCAGAAACAGAAGGGCTGACCCGGTCGACGGGCTTCCAGCAAGGCGGCAAAATTTCGGGCGTAATCCGTGCGAGCGATCCCGTTCAGCGGCGGCTGAGTCGTGTACTTCTGAAAGCCGGGACCTGCCGGATTGCGCGGGAATCCACCGTTCTTGAAGTCGCCCGGTCCCCAGCCCTTTCCCGTGTGGCCGACATGGTAGCCGGCGCGCTCCAGAAGATCGGGGTAGACCGGCCACTTCGCCCGGAAAAGGCCGAAGTGGCACATGGCCTCTTCGAGCTGCCAGGTGTTCCGGCCCGTCAGGATGCTCGCCCGGCAGGGGCTGCATTTGGGGTTATTTGTGAACGTGTTCTGGAAAAGCGCGCCCTCCCGGGCGACCCGGTCGAAGGCCGGGGTTTTGATCCACTTGCAGCCATAGGCGCCGGCGTGTCCCCACGACCAGTCATCGGCGATGATGAAGAGGATGTTGGGCCGTTTGACGTCCTCGGCTCCGGCGGACGAGGCGCCGACGGTCGACAGAATCAGGCCCATTCCCAGGGCGAGTATCGCATTTTTCATCCCGTGACCTTTGAGTAGGAGCCGAAAGTCTCGCCGACGCGCCCGCGACAACCTCGCCTTCCGCGACCATCAATGCCGGACAGGCGGCCAGAGGCGGAAGCCGGTCATGGTGGTTTTGATCCGGTAGAGGCTCCGGCCAGCACAGATGTATAGGGTCTTGCCGTCGTCGCCGCCGAACTCGACGTTGGCGGGGTCCTCGGGTGTGGGGATGATCTCCAGAAGCTTCCCCTCAGGCGAGAAGACGTAGGCGCCCGCTGTTTTGCTGGAGCCGGCCGCGGCGACGATCCGGCCGTCGGTGGTGACGGTCATGCCGTCGATTCCCCGGCGATCGGAGAACTCGTGAATCACCTTGGGGTCGGCGGCCTTGCCACGGTCGCCGAGGCGGGCCGCGATCAGGGCCCGCCGGCGCGGGCCATTATCGGAGACGTAGAGCGTCTTGCCGTCGGGGCTGATGACCAGGCCGTTCGGCTTGTAGACGGTCAGATTCATCGGGAGGACGTTGCCCTCGATCGAGATCCGGAAAACGCCCTCGAAATCCAGCTCGCGGGACTCGTTGCCGACGTACCGGGGGTCGGAGACATACACGCGATCCTCGCGGTCGATCGCGATGTCATTCGGGCTGTTGAACCGCCGGTCATTGTATTCATCGGCCAGAACGCGGACCGTTCCGTCTCGCCCGGTGATCGTGACCCGACGGCCTCCGCCGGTGTTCGCTCCCTCGGCGACGATCAGCCGGCCGTGGGTGTCGAACATCATCCCATTGGCCCGGCCGCTCGGCTCCCGGAAGACGGTCGTCTTGTTCGTCTTCGGGTCGTAGCGGAGGATGCGATTACCGATGTCGGAGAAGAGGATCGAGCCGTCGGCGTCCATGGCGCCGCCCTCGGTGAACTCCCCCTCGCCGAAGACCTTTTCGAGCCTGGCCCCGGGCGGGACCACGCTCACACTTGGTTTCTCGGTTGGCGGTTGTCCCGCCACCATCGCCGCAAGGATCAGCCACGCCGCGAACATCACGAGGTCTCCCCACTATCGAGATGGGACTTTCCCACCATCGTGGGGTCGGCCTCGCGGGCGGTCAAGGAGGGCGTGGACGAACCTCGCGAGATCTTCCAGGGGACCAGCGCCACCGTCCCCATCACCAGGATCACGATCGGGGTGATCCAGTCGCGAGGCCCCCTGTGTTTCGGATTGTCCCACAGCGGGAAGAGCAGAAAGAATCCGGACCAGAACATCAGGCTACAGATGACCAACGCCATGAGGTCTTCCAGGACATTCTCCTTCCGTCGGGATCTGGGCGTATCGTCTCCGAGCCATCGGAACAGGGCGTCCATCCGGTCACTGAGGAAGGGGAAGCTCAGGAAAAGGGCGAGGCAAATATTCCACACCACGTAACGGCCGGAGTTCGCCATGTACGGATTGCGGGAATCCGCGATCACCCACGCGACGAAGGCATTCGCGATGGCGAAGGTCAGCACCAGCCGGATCAGAACGCGCATCGAGATCCGGGGCCGCGGGAACGACCCTCGCTTCGGCGGTGGCACCCCGTTGCCCGGTGTTCGCATGCGGTCCGCCTCTCAGGGTTTCGGTCGGACGGGTGGAACCGGTGCGGCGAGCTTCGGTGCCGTTCCGCGGAGTCGGGTCTCGGGATGGACGACAATCTCCGGATCGATTTCCGCGCGGGCCGGGACGACCATCTTCGGATCGATCCAGGCGGGCGTCTCGACCTCGAACGGATCGCGCGGCGGGGTCGCTACCGGCGGTCGGATCGGGAGACGAGGTCGGGCCGGGATCGGTCCTGCGGGCGTCCGGATCGCGGGGAAGAGCAGGCACGCCGCGGCCAGGGCCGCCAGGATCGTCCCCACCCTACCGATCCGACTCGGGACCCGGATTTCTTCGTACTTGCCCTTCATCAACGTCCATCCTTCGATTCTTCGGGGTGAAGAGTCCAGCACTTCACCACGAACAACGATCCGGAGGCGTGTTTCTTAGGTAGAATCCTCACGATCAGGCGAGTATCTGTCGGATCACCCGACCGTGGACATCGGTCAGTCGGCGCGAGGTCCCGTTGTTGTTGTAGGTCAGCCGCTTGTGGTCGAGACCCAAAAGGTGGAGGATCGTCGCGTGGAAGTCGTGGACATCCACGACGTTCTCGACAGCTCGGTGGCCGAACTCGTCGGTGGCGCCGAAGCTGAACCCACGCTTCACGCCGGCGCCGGCCATCCAGGCGGTGAAGCCGGCCGGGTTGTGGTCGCGGCCTTTGGCCCCCTTCTGGAACGTCGGCATCCGGCCGAACTCGGTCGTCCAGACGACCAGCGTGTCGTCCAGCAGGCCGCGCGCCTTCAGGTCGATCAGGAGTGCGGCGGCCGGTTTGTCGAGGATCGGGCCGTGGCGGTTGTAGTCGGATTCGATCCGACGGTGGCCGTCCCAGTTGAGGGCGCCCTCGCCCATCGCGAACGCTCCGTTGAATACCGTGACGAACCGGACCCCGCGCTCCAGGAGCCGGCGGGCGAGCAGGCAGTTGCGGCCGAAGGCGGCCGTCAGAGGGTTTGCGTCATCCAGTCCGTAGAGCTTCCGCGTGGCCGGACTCTCGCCGTCGAGGTCGCCCGCCTCGGGCGCGCTGGCCTGCATCCGGCCGGCCAGTTCATAGGCGGCGATCCGGGCGGATAATTCGGTGTCGCCCGGGTGATGCTTCAGGTGCTCGTCGTCGAGGAAGCGGAGAAAATCGCGGGTCGCGGCCTCCTCGCCAGGACTGATCGCCGCCGGACGCGCCAGGTGGTTGATCGGGCGGCTGGCGTTGAAGGACGTCCCCTGGTAGGCCGCGGGCAGGAAGCCGTTCGACCAGTTCGCCGGACCCTGCTGCGGGTCTCCGCGCGGGTCGGGGATCGCCACGTAGGCGGGCAGGTCGCGATCCTCGGTTCCGAGCGCGTAGCTGACCCAGGCGCCCATGCTCGGGAATCCCTCAAGCGTAAAGCCGGTGGACATGAACATCTCGCCCGGCCCGTGGGTGTTCGTTTTCGAGGTCAGCGAGTGAATGAAGCACATATCATCGGCCCGCTCGGCGAGGTTCGGAAGCAGGTCCGAAAGATACTTGCCCGACTCGCCCCGCGGTCGGAATGCCCATGGGCTCTGCGCGAGGTTGCCATTTTCGCCCTGGAACGTGATCAGTTTCCCCGCGCCAGGCATCGGCTGGCCGTTGCGCTTGATCAGCTCAGGCTTGTAGTCCCAGGTGTCGAGGTGGCTGACGGCACCCGTGCAGAAGATGTGCAGCACCCGCTTCGCCTTGCCGGGAAAATGCGGAGGGCGAGGCGCCATGGGGTCCCGGGCGGGTGCAATCGATTTCGCGCTCCCTGCACTGCGATCGGCCTCGGACTCTCCCGCGATCAATCCCTGCTCGGCCAGCATCGCCGAGAGTGCGATCCCGCTGACCCCCGAGGCCATGTGACCCAGA
Source organism: Planctomycetales bacterium (assembly GCA_027449865.1). Taxonomy (GTDB): domain Bacteria; phylum Planctomycetota; class Planctomycetia; order Isosphaerales; family Isosphaeraceae; genus JAKAUH01. The sequence continues at coordinate 76,323 of DAIDKV010000058.1, read as the reverse complement.
AAGCCTCGGCGGTCGAGGAGATGTCGACCGATCGGCTTCGGCATTCGACCCTTCATCTCAGCCCTCCCTCGGGTTGGGACGGTCACCAGACAATTTGCTCGAAGAGTTCCGCGAGGCGCCGGCCTCGGTCGGGATGGATTCTTGCGACGTGCGCGACACGACCGGCCAGGTGCGCCCGGAAATCCGGGACGCCCGCGCGGTCCTGGCTGTGCGGGCCGAGGCGGACGCAGTTGTGCAGGGTTGCCTTGAGACGATCGTATTCGTCCCTCGGCATGTTGATCTTCTCGTTGACGACCACCCCCGCCACGCGCTGAGAGACACCTCGCCGCATGAGGCGAGTCTTCCTGTGCTGGACGGCGAAGCCTTCCTCGATCGCGATGGCCGAGACATGGCGGGAGAACCGGTGGATCGATCGCGCCAGGTCGTCGCCCGAGAAGACGAGGTCGTCGGCATACCGGGTGTATCGGGCACCGACCTCGCGAGCGAGGGCGTCGAGCCTCGCATCGAGCCGGTAGGCAGCGAGGTTCGCCAGCGCCGGCGAGGTCGGAGCGCCCTGGGGCAGGTGTGGCGTGCCGTAGAGCTGTCCGGCATGCCAGACCGCCGGCCCGCGCGGGCGATCGGGATCGGCCTCCGACCGGGCGGCGCGGGCGAGGATCGCGCGCGGGACCGTGTTGGTGCAGAGACCGGCCAGCAGCCGGGCCACCCGCTCGGGATAGCCGGCGGTGAGGAAGATCGAGACGACCCGCGCCCCGGTGATCGTCGCGAAGAAGTCTTTTAGATCCATCTTGAGGACGATCGGCCGGCCGACGTGTGGCTCGACGAAGGTCGAAACCGATCGACCGGCCCGGAACCCGTGCGCGGCGTCGTGCGGCGGGATCGGGGCCAGGATCGCGTCGACGACCCGCCGCTGAAGCTGCTTGAGCCGGGGTTTGGGCGCTTCGAGCAGCCGGAGCGAGCCCGACCGCTTCGTCACCCATTCGTATCGATAATTTCGGAGCGCCTCGGTGACCGTTGAACGCTCTCGACGCTCGCGATCGGCGAACCAGTCGAGCCGATCGAGGTCCACTTCCAGGAAGCTCGCCAGCTCGGGCGCGGTCGTGATCGCCGGGACCGCCCACGAGCCGGAAGATGTCTTCATCGAGGGCGAGGGGAGCTGGTCGAAGCAGAGGCCGGGCCGGATCTTTCGGGAGGCTCGATCGAGACGATCGTCGGCGTGCAGGAATTCCGAGAGGCGGAACGACCGGGGAGTCGGCAACGTTGCAGGAAACGCCGAGATCACCCGCGCCACGAGCGGGCGGAGCCATCGGTATTCCTTTCGCAGAATCCGGGCCCCGCGCTCGATCAGTCCGTCGGCCTCCCACGGTCCCGCGAGAAAGGCCGCGACCAGTCCGTCGATCAGCCAGGAATTGTGGTGCCGAGTAGACAGTGGTGGGGGCTCCAACCAGTCTGGTCCGGCGTGACGGGTCGTGCGCGTTGAGCGCACCTGACGTCACGCGCCGAAATGCTGAATTCACCCTTGTCCCCGGGGTAGCCCCGGAGCGTCGAGAACGACCGTACGCGACGGCCTCTCCACTCGCTTGGAGCCCCACCACAGTCTCGGGCGATGCTAAGTCGATAGCTATACTTCTGTCAAGATCGCGAGCGATCGGAAGACGAGGCGATCCGCCGGGGCACCTCGTGCCCGGGAAACGATCGCCATCGATCTTCCGTGGTCGTTTCAAGGGATCCGGAAATCCAGGACGTTCCCGCTGGCTCGAATCTTGACCATCAGTGCGCTGGTCTCGGGGCTGGCGTATCGAGCGGGGACCTTCGCGTCGGAGATGATCGTCACCTTGTAGGTGCCCGGCATCGCCCCATCGCCGGGGGTCTCGGTCGTCAGGGTGAATCGTCCGTCCCGGATCTCGCCCGAGGCGGGTCGACCGCCCGGAACCGTCGGGTTCAGGAGGATCTTCCCGGACGGGATGGGCCGACCACCGACCATGATGGTTCCCGAAACAGGAAACCGCGTCGCGACTTCACGGGCCTGGTGCTCGTCGGAGCCGATCAGGTAGCGGCGGAGGAACGCGACCTCCACCGCTTGCAGGTAATCCTGGTTCGCCTTCTTCGCGAACCCGTGCCCCTCGTTCGTCCCGACGACGTACCAGACCGGAACCCTGTTCTTCCTCACCGCGGCGGCCATCTGCTCCGACTCGGAAAACGGCACCCTCGGGTCGTTCTTCCCCTGAACGATCAGGATCGGCGTTCGGATCTTCTCGGCCTGGGAGAGCGGCGAAACCTTCTCCAGGACGGCGCGCGTCTCGGGGTCGCGCTCGTCGCCGTACTCGGCGCGGCGGAGGTCGCGGCGGTATCCCTGCGTGTTCTCCAGGAAGGAGACGAAATTCGAGATTCCGACGACATCGATCCCGGCCCGGATCCGGTCGTTGTAGGTCGTCTGCACGGCGAGCGACATGAAGCCGCCGTACGAACCGCCCATCACACCCACTCGCGCTTTATCCAAATCTTTTTGCTTCGCGATCCAGTCGAGCAGGGCACCGATGTCCTTGACGGCATCGCCGCGGAGCTTGCCGTTGTCGAGCTTCAGGTAGCTCTTTCCGTAACCCGACGAGCCCCTCACATTCGGGCAGATCAGAACAAGGCCCAGCTCGTTGACCAGGTAGTTCAGCCGCCCGAGGAACCGCGGCCGGAACTGCGATTCGGGGCCGCCGTGGATGTCGATGAGCACCGGACTGGGGCCCTTCCGCCGATCGCCGGTCGGCCGATAGACGAATGCCGGGATCTTCCGGCCGTCGAAGCTCTCGTACTCGACCCGCTCGGGCTCGGGGAAGGCATCCGTGTCGAGGCCGGCGGTCTCGCTGGTCGTCCAGCGGATCGGTGTCGGATAGCCACTGTAATTCAATTCGAAGGCATAGGCGTCCGAGGAATTCGCCGCACCCGACAAGGTGAACCCGACCACCTGCGACCCCGGGCGGAATTCCAGCGCGGAGATCACACTCGAATGCCACTTATCGGAATTTGATACACTAATATTAAACTCTCTGGTTCCCCGTATGAAGAGGGGACGAGCATCCTCTGCGGCCCTACCGAAATGCTCGTTCGAATGGTCCTGGATTTCACGGGGGTCCATGGCATAGACGATCCGGCTGGCGCCCTGCTGATTCGCCACGACGACAATGGCCCGGCCATCGTCGCTGAGATCAAATGCCTCGATATCCCGAACGGGCGTGGTCAGACTAGTATCTTTCTCGGAGTCGTGACGGACAAGGTAACGGAAGTCCTGCCCAAGATCGCTGAGATAATAGATCGATTTCCCGTCGGGCGACCACCGGGCATCTCCGTTTGAGGAGGTCCCAGCCTTCGGATCGTCGGGGTCGGGTGCGATCGTCCGGGCCTTGCCGGTGTCGACTTCAACCACGTGGATCCGTGAATCCTCGATCGATCGATATTCGACCGCGACGACCTTCGAGCCATCGGGCGACCAGTCGGAGACGGTCCACTGGCCGGAGACCTCCTTGAATCGCCGGACGAAGTGCGGGTCGTCGGGCGCGGCGACGTAGAGGTCCATGTCGCGGCTGTTGCGGGCATTACTGCTCCAGGCCAGAAGAGTCCCCGTCGGCGACCACTTCGGGCCGACGTTCCGGCTCTTGCCGTCGGTGATCCGACGGACCCGGCCCGTCTTCCGATCCTGGAGGAAGATCTGGTCGTTCTCGGCGCCGCCTTCATCGGCGACGTAAAGGAACTGATCGTGACGGGGCCGCGCGACGACGCTCCGGACCCGCTCCTTGAGGAAGGTCAACTGCGTCCGGGCGCCGCCGGCCGTCGCGACGATGTGGACCTGCGGGACGTCGGCAAACCGGGTGAGTACGTACATCCCCGAGCCGTCCGAGGCCCAGTCCTCGAACGTCGCCGAGCGGATCTCCTGGTATCTCGACAGCGCCCGGCCGACCTCGGCCGGGATCGGCGGGACGCCCTCGGCCCGGATGGTCTCGGGGACGGGGATCATCGGCCCGGGAGCTTGCCCTCGCGCCGGTAGAGCCATCGCCGAGGCCAGCAGGACGACGCCCGAGAACAATCGAAGGCACATGAAGCGGGCTCCCGGAAGGACGGAGAGAATGCCTCAAAACATATCGATCATGAATTCGCCACCATGATCCGGATTGCCGATTAGGGTCTGCTCTTTTGGATTCACGACGAAGTCGAGGAGTTCCAGGGGGACGTAGCCGATCCAGACCGGGCAATCCCCGGCGACCTCGGCAACGTCGATCGAGCACGATCGCCCCTGAACCGTCAATCGGACCGGTCCATAGATCCCAAACTCGCGTGAACCGGCCGTCGTCCTCGCGCGGCCCTTCGATATTTGCGAGAGGCCGAGGCGTTCGATCATCGGCTTCGGCATCCCGAGATGACTGGCGCCAGTGTCGACGAGGGCATCCGAAACCTCAATCCGACGAACCTGGTCATCGGGCATATGCCCCTTGCTTGCCGCGTACAGGTCGATGACATTCTCGATCTTCGCCGAAACAATGACTCTCCCCACGGTCGCGGTCTCCATGATTGGCCTCCCTCTCTCGGACCCGTGAATCAGAACATATCGATCATGAACTCGCCACCGTGCTCTGGATTGCCGATCAGCCGTTGGTTTCGGGGATCGACGACGAAGTCGAGCTGTTCGAGCGGGATGTAGCCGATCAGCACCGGGCAATTGTCAGCGACCTCAGAGACACGGACCTCACAATCCCGCCCCTGAATGGTCAACTTGACCGGCTCGTAAAGCCCGAACGACCGAAGCCCAGCGGTCGTCTTCGCCTCAACGGTCCGGAGCCGTTTCAGGCCAAGTTGTTCGATCATCCGGAGCGGAAGCCCGATGAGAGTCGCTCCGGTGTCCACTCTCGCATCGCCAACCTCAATCCGGCGGACCTGCTCGGGCGCCAGTCGGCCCTCTTCCGCAGCGATGAGGTCGCGATTGTTCTCGATGAGGGCCTTCACCATCACCACGCCCATCTCTGCGGTCTCCATGATCGCCCTCCCTCCCCGTTCAAGGGACATACACAAACTCGTTCGCATTATACAGGGCCCGGCAGAACGCCGGCGTTCCGTAGGAAGCAATTAGCCGGGCGGCGGTCTGGCGCTCCTTGGCCTCGGGTGGGCGGCCAAAGGCGAGGCGGAATCCAAGGTCGGCCTGGGCCGACGGATCGGAGCCCGCTTCCGCTCGCAGGCGATCGGCGAACGATTCGGACTGGCGGATCACAAAGCCGCTGTTCAGCAGGTTCAGCGCCTGCAAGGCCGTGGTCGAGACGTTCCGCCTCGGCGCGACGAGCGCGGCGTCGGGGCAGTCGAAGGCGCCGAAGGTCGGGTCCTGCTGGCTCCTCGGCTTGAACTGGTAAACCATCCGACGGAAGGCGTCGGGGCCGAGCTCATCCCTCGGCTTGTAGACGGCGACATAATTCGAATTCTTCTCCCAGATGTTGTATCCCGGCCCACCCATCCTGGGGTCAAGCTGGCCGCTCGTTGCCAGAATCGCGTCGCGGATCGACTCGGCCTCCAGCCGCCTCGGCGCTACCCGCCAGAGCAGCCGGTTCTCTCGGTCGACCGCCTGTCCCTTCTCATCGAGCCGGCTCGATTGCCGGTACGTCGACGAAAGTACGATCATTCGGTGGATCGGCTTCAAGTGCCAGCCATTCTGGATATAAGCATTGGCGAGCCAGTCGAGCAGCTCGGGGTGCGAGGGCGGGGCGCCGTTGTAGCCAAAGTCGCTCGGCGTTGCGACGATCCCCCGGCCGAAGTGGTAGTGCCAGAGCCGGTTGACCATCACGCGAGCGGGGAGCGGATTATTGGGGTCGGCGATCCAGCGCGCCAGCGAATCGCGACGCGAGGACTCGGGCGCCGAGGCGTCGAGCACCAGTTTCGGCCGGACGCTCGCCACGCCCGACGGAACGACCGCATCGCCCGGCCGCATCGGGTCGCCGCGGGTCAGCAGGTGCGTCGGACCCGGCTGGCTGAAAGTCCCGGCGAACACCTTGACCGTCCCGCCGAGGCTCGCCAGCCGAACGCGCAGCTCCTCGCGACGCTTCAGCCATCCAGCACGCTCAGGCGAGCCATCGGCAAGACTCGCGGCGCTCTCGACATAACTCGCCCGATCTCCCGAGGTCGCCACGACTCGCCATCCGCCTGGCTCGACCGACGCCTCGATGATGTATTGTGTCGCCAGGCGGTCGCGAAAGATTCCCTCGCGATCGCGGGCCCAGACGACATGGTCGATCGTGGCCGGCTCGGGCCAGGTGATCGTCACTACCCCGCGCCCCGGCGACCGAGAAATCCAGCTCCGGCTGTTGCCGAATCGTCCATCATTCAGATGCACAATCTTGTGGATCGGGGCATTTGGATACTCAGACGACGCCGAGGCCTTCCCGCCCGCCGTCGCCAGCGCCACGTTGCGAGCAGGACCATCCAGGCCCGTCGCGAAAACCTCTAACTCGTCGATGCAGGGCTCGATGCTGTTGTTCGTCGCCAGGATCGAGATCCGGATCGCCCGGGCACGCGCCGGCGCGAAGCGGTCAACGTTCCGCCTGGGGTCGACCATCGGTCTCGTCGGCCGGTCGGAAGTCGGATCGGCGATTGGCTCGCTTTCGTCAAGCCTGCGATCGATGGCCGCGATCTCGGCGGCGACCGCGGATGCCTCGCGTCGACGTGCCTCGCCCCCAGGCGCCTCAACCGCTTGCTCGCCGTGGCGCACTCCCGAGAGAAGGGCCTGAAGCCCGTAATAGTCGCGCTGGGTGATCGGGTCAAACTTGTGATCGTGACACCGGGCACACTGGATCGTCAGGCCGAGAAAGGTGGTACCGACGGCCGTGATCATGTCGTCGAGGTCGTCGGCGCGCTGTTGCCGCATCCCCTGTTCGGTTTGATTCCCGACGATGTCGTGAGTTCCGCCGACGAGGAAGCCGGTTGAGGCGCGAGTTAGCCAGTCGGCCTCGGAGCCCTCGATCGCGTCGCCTGCGATCTGCTCGCGGACGAATCGCGGAAACGGCGTGTCTCGATTGAAGGCACGGACAACGGCGTCGCGGTAGGGCCAGGCATTGAACCTGGGCATATTGGTCTCGTAGCCCTCACTTTCGCCGAAGCGGACGACATCGAGCCAGTGCCGGGCCCATCGTTCGCCGTAATGGGGCGAGGCCAGCAATCGATCGACCAGCCGCTCATAGGCCATCGGGTCGGGATCATCGACGAACGCCTCAACCTCCCGGGGCTCCGGCGGTAAACCGATCAGATCGAACGAGAGCCGACGGATCAATGCCCGGCGATCGGCCTCGGGAGCCGGGCGAAGTCGTGCACCGACCAGCCGATCGCCCACGAACGCGTCGATCGGGTTTCGGGCCCATCCCGTGACAAAAACCCGGAGAGCCGGCGGCGAGTCGCGACGGATCGGTCGGAGCGACCACCAGTCGGCCCCCGCTCGCCTTGGCGTGATCGCGGCTTCTGAATACGACGCGCCCGACTCGACCCAGAGGCGGATGGTGGCCACCTCTTCCTTCGAAAGCTCGCCCTGAGGCGGCATCTCGCCCGCCATGACCCGCTCGACCAGCAGACTCTCCGCTGGCCGACCCGGAACGATCGCCGCACCCGTCTCGCCGCCAGCCATCGCCGAGTCCCGACGAGTCAGATCCAGCCCGCCCTTCTTCTTCTCCGGACCGTGGCACGAGACACACCGGCTCGACAGGATCGCCTCCGCCTCACGCGACGGGTCGGCTCCCATCACCGGAATCGACCCGGTCATCACCACCATCACGACCATCCCGATCGCCAGCGGTCGCATTGTCATCGCCTGTTCCCCTGCTTTCCGCCCCTGATCGGTGAACCTTCTTAACTCTGTGTTAAACATTTCTCTGCGCGATTGCAAGCGGCCGTCGCCTCCGCCAGCCCTCACGATCCGACGATTCGCCTCGTCCGTCGCAGATCGAACCTCGGCCGCCCCGGGAGTCCTTTGGCTTTCGACCTCGACCCGATCGCGCGGGTAGACTGATTCTTGGTTTCTCTTCGCCTCGCCGGAGAGCCGCATCCACCGCGCGACCTTGCTCGCTCACCGTGAACACACATCTCGTCTCGCGACCCTCGCCGGTGGACTTCCGGACGCAACACGCACACAATAGTGCGACCATGCCCGAACAACGGACGGGGACGGGCCCGAGTGGAATCTGGGAGGGTGAATCGATGCTGGGGATGAGCTGGGGCGAGCGGACGGGGCGTGGAACCAGGCGTCGGGGTGCGGCGTCACGTCGTGGGCATCGGCCGGCGATCGAGGGGCTGGAGGAACGGATCGCCATGACGGCGGGCGTCACGGATGTCTGGCAGGGTCCGAATAACGGCGTCTGGAGCGACCCGGCGAACTGGTCGAACGGCAAGCCGACGAATGGTGAAGATCTGGTCTTTCCGTCGACGCTTTCGGGGACGTCGACCAATGACCTGACGGGCCTGACGATCAACTCGATCACGATCGACGGGCCCGGCTACACGCTGGCGGGGAACACGCTCTCGCTGACGGCGGGGATCACGGCGAACTACGTGACGTTGGGGACATCGACGTACGGTCTCGACACGGTCTTGCTGGATCCCACGACGCCGATCTCGGTGGGGACGAACGACACGCTGGATATCCCGGGCGTGTTATCGAATCCAACGTCGACCACCAGTGGCGTGGTTCTCTCGGGGGGTGGAACGGTCGACATCAGCTCGGTGAGCAAGTACACGGGTCCGACTGTGGTCGGCACGGGGACGACGTTGCAGGTGGACGGAACGATTGGCCCGGTGCAGCTTCAGGGGGGGCTGCTCGTTGGAAATGGGACGGTCGGAACGTTGACCAGTGTGGGCGGAACGATCAGCCCGGGTCTCGCCCCGGCGATTGGGTCGCTCTCGGTCACGCAGACCTCGGTCTCCACAGGCAGTAGTGTGACCCTCGATAGCGCCTCGACCTACGAGACGATCCTCTCGTCCGTGGGTGGCACGCCCACCGCGAGCGAGCTCACGCAGTCGTCGCCCACCACCCCAGGGCAGACGATCAACCTGGGCGGTGCGACTCTACGCCCCACCCTCGCGGGTGGATACGCCCCAGCCCTCGGTGACACGCTCACTATCATTAGCAACGGCACCGGGGCCGCGGTGAACGGGGTCTTCGCGGGTCTTCCCGAGGGGGCGGCCGTCGGCGCCGGGAATTATGTTTTCCGGATCAGCTACGTCGGCGGAGCGACCGGCCGCGACGTCGTGCTGACCAACGTCGCGGGTCTATCGACCACCACCCTCCAGGCGTTCCCCAACTCCTCGTATGTCTACGGCCAGACCATCCCGCTGACCGCGACCGTGACCGGGAGCAATGGAATCGCGACAGGCACGGTCGAATTCCTCGACGGCAATCCCAGTGCGGGCGGGAAGGTCATCGCGACGGCGCCTTTGAACAATGGGATCGCCACGACGACGGTCAGCTATCTCGGCGTCCTGGGCTCGCCTCATCAGATTTACGCCCTGTACCTGCCGACGTCGTCGGCGACCACGTACGCCGGAAGTACCTCGTCGCCGCAGTCGGTGAGCGTCACTCCGGCGACACTCACTGTCAGCGGAGTCGTCGCGGAGAACAAGCAGTACGACGCGACCACCAAGGCGTCGGTCGATACCAGCGGGGCGACGCTCAACGGCGTCCTGAACGGCGACAACGTTCAGCTCCAGACACTCAACACGACGGCCGCCTTCGCCAGATCAGGCGCTGGGACGAACATACCGGTGACGGTCAGCGGCCTTTCGCTCGTGGGACCGGCCTCCCCGAATTACGTGCTCCAGCAGCCCTCCGGTCTGACCGCGAATATCACGCCCGCACCCCTACTGCTTGTCGCCAACGACCTGACCTCGACGGCCGGTTCGGCGCTGCCGACGCTCACCTATTCCGCCGTTGGACTTCAGGGGACCGACACGGAGGCCTCGCTCACCACCCAGCCGACGCTGGCGACCTCCGCGAGTTCGACCAGCCCGCCGGGCACGTACCCCATCTTCATTACCGGCGGCAGTTCGCCGAACTACACGATCACCGATCAGAACGGCACACTGACCCTAGTTGTCTCATACGCGACGACGACGACTCTGACGACCTCCAACCAGGTTGCCGTTCCCGGTGAGCCGGTGACCTTTACAGCAACAGTCTCCCCCGCGAGTCCGGGCGCTGGAACGCCGACCGGCACTGTTGCCTTCATCGCCGACAATTCGATCCTTGGCTACGTACCTCTAAACGCCGCGACCGGCCAGGCCGCACTGACGACCTCGGCTCTGGCGTTCGGCACGCACACGATCACCGCCGTGTATCTCTCCAACTCGTCGTTCCAGAACAGTACGTCAGCTCCGCTGACCCAGTATGTCTCGGCGGCCGGAACCAACCCAACCCTGACGATTGTTCCGATCCGGATCGGCCACCGTAGGGTCCGCAGGTTCGAGCTGATCGCTCAGGTACTGCCGGATGCCCCGGCGACCGGTACTCCGACCGGGACCGTCACCTTCTACGTCAACGCCCAGGCGTTCTATCGAACCGTTCACCTGACCAACGGCACGGCGGTCCTCGATGTTTTTGGCCCCCGGCTGGTGAACAAGTATGTCTTCGCCCGCTATAATGGGACGCAGGCTTATATCGGTAGTTCCACACGCAACTCCTATGTCAGCCGCCAGGCCCTGCTGGCTCTCGAGCGAACCGCGCCGGCGGGTAGCCTTCGGCTTGCCCTCCGAGTCGACCACCCAACCCATCATCGGGGCCGCTAACCCAGGGAGACGCCGCGGGGCGACGATTCGCACCCGCTCGACCCGCGGCGTCGTCGGTCATTTATAAGTCCGACCGATCTGGTCGACGATCGCCCGCTTGAGCTCGAGCGGGTCAATCGGTCCGCCCTTTCGATAGACAACCTTCCCCCCCGGCGCGATGACCACGGTATAAGGCAGCGGCCCAGGCCATTCCCGATCGAGCGCCTCCGCGAACTTATCGCGATCGGAAGAGTTAAGGAAGTAATTGGTCATCGCGACGTGGTTCTCACGTAGAACCTTCAGGGCCTGTTCTCGCTTCGCCGGGTCGTCCATGCTGATCGTGACCATCCGGAACGGGCGCCTGCGATACATCCGGTTGATGGTGACCAGCTCGGGCAATTCGGCCACGCAGGGGCCGCACCAGGTCGCCCAGAGGTTGATCACGAGGAGCTTCTCCGAGTCGTTCCGGGCGAGCTTCGCGACCGCATCGATCTGGATTGGCTCGATCGTGACGGGCTCGGCGTCCCATTTTTGAAGCGACTTCACCGCGGATTCGCGCTTGTCGGACCACTTGGTCGAGCAGCCGAAAACGCGAGTTTTTTCCACCGCGACCGGCTTACCAGCGAGCAGCGCCTCGACGGCGTTGATCGTGTCGTGCGATTTGGGCGTCTTGACCTCGCCGTCGTCGAACCGCCCGACGTACCGGAGCTTCCGCCCGGCGTCGAAAACAAAGACGTGCGGCGTGGCAAGAACGCCATAGGCCCGCGAGGTCGCCTGGGTCTCGCCGTCGTAGAGATACGGATAGGCGTAGCGGTGGTCCTTCGCGCGGAGCTTCATATCCTCGAACGAGTCGTCGAGATCCGTGTAACCCAGCTCGTCGAGCCGAACTGCCTTTGGATCGTTGGGCGAGATCGCGACGACAGCCACGCCCTTGCCGCGATAATCGGCGTGCAGCCGTGCCAACCGTTCTTCATACGCCTGAGCAGTTGGACAGTGATTGCAGGTGAAGATCATGGCCAGAACCTTCGCGCTTGCGAAGTCTGCAAGTGAGTAGGTCTTGCCGTCGACGCCCGGCAGATGGAAGTCGGGCGCGGGCGCCCCGATCGGCAAGGTCTTCAGCCCCGGCGGGTCGGCCATCGCCGCGTCGGCGGGAAGGAGGATCGCGAACAGAGACAGGACAACGCAAATCTTGCGAGGCATCGCACGAATCTCCCCGGGACAAAGGTGGAGAAGGGTCCCGGGTTAGTCTGCCAGTGCGGCGGTCGGCTGCCAAGAGGCCGGCACCCCGACTATTCCGCCCCCACGATCCGCCCGTCCTTCATCGCGATCCGACGATCGGCAGCGCGGGCAACCTCCTCGCTGTGGGTAACGATCACCAGCGTGATCCGTCGACGTTCGCGAAGCTGGCCGAGCAGGCGGAGGATCTCATCCTGGCTGGCACTGTCGAGGTTGCCGGTGGGTTCATCGGCCAGGAGCAATTCGGGCTCGTTCGCCAGCGCCCGGGCGATGGCGACCCGCTGTCGCTCGCCGACCGAGAGCCGCGTCGGCCGCTGCCCGGCCCGGTGCGAGAGTCCGACCTCCTCCAGTAGCTTCGAGGCTCGACCAGCGCGCTCCGATCGCGGCCAGGGCCCCTCGAACATCGGCACCTGCACGTTCTCGGCGGCCGTCAGCGTGGGCAGCAGGTAGAACGACTGGAAGACGAACCCGACCCGGCGAGCATGGAAGGCGTCGAGGTCGAGCTTCGCCATCGGCTCGCCGCGGAACTGGACCTCGCCTGAGTCGGGTCGATCCAGGCCGCCCAGCAGGTGAAGGAGCGTGCTCTTGCCGCAACCGCTCGGGCCGGTGATCGCCACGAACTCGCCGTTGCGAACCTCCAGCGAAACCCCGCGCAATGCCTGGACATTCCCGTCGGCATAGTACTTCACCAACCCCTCGGCGCGGAGGATCGGGGCGCCGTCGACATCACTCATGGCGAAGGGCCTCCGTCGGGTCGAGCGCCGCGGCCCGCGCCGCGGGATACAGGCCGCCGAGCAAGCTCAGCCCGATCCCCATCAGTACAGCCAGGCCCAGCACCTCGATCGGGATGCTCGGGTCGATGAATCCCCGGGCCGTTGGCGAGAACATCAGGGCCCGCATCCCCACGACGGCCAGCACGCCTCCGATCAAAATCCCGGCCGTCGCGATCAAAAGTGCCTCGCCCAGCACCAGAACCAGAACCCGACGCCGACGCCAGCCGACCGCTCGAAGGATGCCGATCTCGCGTGTCCGCTCGAAGATCGACATCAACATCGTGTTGAGCATCCCCAGCGCCCCCATCACCATCGCGATCAGTCCCGTCGTCCACGACATCGCCTTCGCCAGCCGTATCTGCGTGTCGGCGACAACGTAATCCCGCGCGGGTGTTGCTGCAACGGCCGGGATCTCACTCTCAATCCGGCGCCGGAGGCCGTCGAGAAACGTGGCATCGGACGAGGTCGCCGAGACCACGATACCGGTCGCCTGCCCCTCGCGGCCCATCATCTTCTGTAGGTCCGGCAACGGCAACACCAGCGCGCCGTTCTCAAACAGGCTATCGCTCTCAAAGATTCCGACCACGCGAAACGATTCCCCCGATACCTGAATCGGGTCGTCGACCTTTTTTCCAAGGTTCAGCGCCAGTACCCGGCCAAGCAAGACCGATCGATCATCGCCCGGGCGCAGAGAACGCCCCGAGAGAATCCGTATCCCCTTGAAAAGCAGGCTATCCGGTTCCCACCCGTCCACGAGGACACTGGCCAGGTTCTGATCCTCGAAAGCGACGGTGTCGACCAGCGTCGGGGCAGCGTCCGCCACGCCCTCGATCCGGCGGAGCCGGTCGACCATCCCGACATCGAGGCTGCTGGAAAGCTGATTGCTGCTCCCAGCGTGAACGATCACCATGTCGATTCCCTTGGATCGGTAGATTGCCAGGAACGACCGCTCGAAGTTCCACGAGATCCCCACCAGCACGATCACCGCCGCGATCGCCACCGAGAGCCCAAGCGCCGTCAGCGCCGATCTCATCGGTCGATGAACCACATTCTTTCCGATCAAGGTGATGAAGCGCATGGCGAGCCGTCTCCGTCCCAACCTACTCCCTCACGCCGGCGCGTGGCCGACCACAACGTACCCGACTCCCCGCCAGACCGGGAACAGTTCGGCGTCCGGCAGCACGCGCCGGGTGATCGTCAAGACATCGAGGTCGCGATGCCGCTCGACCATCTCGGTGAAGGAGTCGCCCAGGTGCATCAGCCGAGAGACGATCCATCGATCAAGCGCCGGGATTCCAATCTTGTGGCCGATCATCCGGTCGGTGAGATCGGGCATCTCATCGGAAACGACGATCGGGGCGCCGGGGCGGGCCACCCGTGCCATCTCTCGGAGTGACGCCTCAGGATCATTGAAATAGTTGAACGCGCCAATGCTTAGCACAGCATCAAACCGATGGTCGTCGATCGGCAGCGCCTCGGCCTCACACTGAGCCAGGCGGACGTCGCGCCCGGCGGCCTCGGCCCTTCGCCGGCAGGCGTCGAGCTGCGACCGAGAGATATCCACTCCCGCGATCCGCCAGCCGCGCGGGAGCCAGTCGAGGTAGACGCCATCGCCGATCGCGACGTCGAGCAGGTCGAGCTGCGGACGATCTGGCAAGTGCCGCAAAACAGCATTACGCGCCCGGCGTTCGCCGCCGTTGACGACCCAGGTGAACTTCTCCCAGAAGCGGAACTTCGGCCAGAGTGGGCTGTCGTAGAACTCCTGCGCGACGCTGTTGTTGGCCTCGGTCTTATCCCGGAATATGAGCAATCCATCATCGATCCGGTAATGACCGCCGCACTCGGGGCAATCGAGCGCGGCCTCGCCGGTCGCCGAGAGATCCCCACGGCATGACGGGCACCGCCAGATGTCCCAGTCTTGCTGCCATCGCGACGTCTCGACCGCCTTTGGACTCGTCGTGGACATGACTCGCCTCCGCATCGATCAGTACTCGTTCCGAGAAACCCAGCAGTAGCCCATTCCGCGCCAGATCCGATATCGCCTCGCTCCAGGCCAGACCCGCGCGACCAGTCCATCCAGATCGACGTCGAAGGAGAGCACCATCTCGACGAACGCTCGATCGAGCCCCAGCGCGCGGAGCCAGTACGCATCGATCCAGGGGAGGCCGATCAGGTGTCCGATCCCCGCACGATGGAGACCCGGCACCTCATCCGCCACGACCAGGGGCCCGCCGCGACGCGTGACACGCTGCATTTCGCGGAGGGCCGCCTCATGATCCCGGAAGTAATTGAACCCGCCGATGCTCCAGCAGGCGTCGAACGTCGCATCCTCGTACGGAAGAGCCTCGCCCTCGGCCCATGCCAGTCGTCCCGAGATCGACGGATACCGCGCCAGGCACACTTCCAGCCGGGTTCGTGCGACGTCGACACCGTGAACCTCCCAGCCCCGAGGCAGGAGCGCCAGGTTCTCTCCATCGCCGATGCCCACTTCCAGGCCCATCGCATTCGTCTTGCGGATATCCAAAACATGCCGAACGATCTCCATTCGGGCGTGTCGGACCCCGCCACCAAACATCAAAAAACCCTGCTCCCAACGGCGGAACCTCGGCCATCCCGGGCCGTCGTAGAAATCGGCGGCGATCCGATTGCGTCCGATGAGGGGACCAATGGCGTCGCGTATGCCCGCGCCGGAAGCGGCAGTATCCTGCATCGCGGTCGCCTCCTCTCCCATGACGCGACTCCTATTCGCTGATTAGAATTCGACGTGCAGCGCTCTGGGACCGACCCAGCGCATCAAACGATCAAAGAGGCTATCGGGCATGTATTTCAATACGGCGAGGCTGATGCGCATGTCCCACGGGAAGATGCAATTCCGTGGACGTCGCTCGATCGCCCGGACCAGATACCGTGCCGCGGCCTCTGGCTCAATCATCTTGACCGGATGTTGATAGGGCACGGAGGTTGACATTTGCGTTCGGACAAATCCTGGGCAGACCGTGGTGACCGTGATGCCCCGACGTCGGAGGCCCGGACGGATTCCTTCAAGATAGGCAATCAGACCCGCCTTGGACGCCGAGTAAGAGATCATCCAGGGGAAGCCGCGGTATCCGGCAACGCTCGCGACACCGACGAGATGTCCGCGCCGTCGCTCGATCATACCCGGCAAGACCGCCTCGATTGAGTGAGCCACGCCGAGCAGATTCACCTCGAGCGTCTTGCGGAGCATTGGCGTATCGAGCTCGGGAACGATCGTCAGGGACCCGATCCCTGCGCAGGCGAGCAGAACCTCGATCGGTCCAACGGCTTTTTCGAGTGTCGCAACGGCAGCGGCCAGACCCTCGCGATCGGTAACGTCGGCCACGGCCTGGGCAACCGTCGCCCCTCTGGCCCTGAGCTCGCCGGTGACCTCGGCGAGCGCGGACTCGTCCCGATCGATCAGTGCCATCGGCGTATTGCGATCGACCAGCGCGAGGGCTGTTGCGCGCCCAATCCCGTGTGCGGCGCCGGTCAGCAAAACCGTGGGTTTCCGGTCCAAGCTCATGACCTCACCCCCGTCAGTGTCGAGGCCGAGGTCTCCAGCAGGAAGCGGTTTACCCGGTCGACAAATCCCTCGGAGTTTTCTTCGGGAGCCCGGTGCTTGGCGCCCGAGACACGAGCCCCGACACAATTCCGGAGGTTCCGGTCGAGGTAGTCGGCCGTCGCGAGGAACGGTGAGAACTCTCCGAAAATCGCCAGGACCGGCTGCGTCACACTGCAAATAACCTCTTCGGTGAGCCCCGCGACTGACTGCGCGTCGTCGCCGCAGGTGGTCTTTCCGAGCCGGAGCAACCGGTTGAGACCCGGGAGCCCCACGGCCTGGCGAAAGCGGAGGAGCTGCTCGCCGTCAAGATGCATCACCTGGTCGAAGAACTTCGCGAGGTCATACCAGTATTCAGCCGAGAGCGCCACGCCAGCCTCGGCGGCCTCGTCACGAAAATCTTCCCAGTGGCCCCATCGGCCGAGGTCTTCAAGATGCCGAAGTGCCGCGAAGCTCGGATCGGAGAGAACCAGGGCCTCAATCCGATCCGGATAGAGCGCCGCGGCGTGCATCGCGATCACTCCGCCGAAACTGTGGCCGACCAGCATGGCCCGGTCGATCCCCATCGCGTCCATGATCGCGATCGTGTCGCCCGCCTGATCGGCCGAGGTATACCCCGACGGTGGAACATCGCTGTAGCCATGGCCGCGGAGATCGTACGCCGTGGTCCGGAAGGAGCGCCCAAGAATCTCCATCGTCCGGCTGAGGAGCCAGACCGAAAGGTCGCCGGTCACTCCGTGAATCAACAGCACGTCGGGTCCGTCGCCCGTTTGCTGGTAGTGAAAGCTCAAATCGTTGGCGCGAATCCTTGGCATGTCAGACCTCGATCAGCCTTTTGAATTCCTTGAATTTCAAAATGCAAACTTTGAAAATCTGCTTACAATTTCAAGTTCTCCACAAGGAACGAGACTAGTTCCCCGATCGCAAGGTCGCGATCGGTCCGTCGGCCGATCTCGGCCATCAGGTCGTGGAAGGGTAGGGTGCGGCCGAAATGTCGCTGCAGGGCTTCGCTGAGCACGACGGCGTCGATGGACGCGAGGCCAAGGTCGGCGAAGAAGCGGGTCCGCTCGTCGATCGGCATGGTCGGTGAGACGCCCAGCTCATGCGCCAGTACAGAAGAGACCTCGCGAAGGATCGCGGCGCGATCCGGGATGGTCGTCATGATTCGGCTCCTTCGATGGCGATCCAGGCCCAAACATGCTCGCCCCGCCGACCGGTCGCGACGCGAAACGTTGACGAGTGGTGCTCCACCCCCCGAGCCAGCACGACCCCGGTCGAGCTGTCGTCACCCACGATTTCAACGAATGGAGATCCAATCGCTCGAGAGGCGGCCTCACGGGCACAGGTTCGTCGGGCGGCCCATTCCTCGCCGTCGGCGATGGCTTCGATCGCAACTCCCAATCGTGTTGCGGGATCCAGTGCCGCCAGGGCAACGGCGACTCCATCGGCATCGGCGATCGCGATGGATGGGAGCGATCGATCTTCGGGCCGGTCGATGCGGGTCAGTACGAGACGTTCGGTCGCCTCGACAACGGCCAGATCGGCCGGGTAGGTCGGTGCTTGCCCCTGATCGAGCCAGAGGCGACGAGCGGCTTCCTTGGCGGCGATCCGTCCCCAGACGCGTCGCGATCGGATGTCTTCCGACCCGCCGTCGGCGAGGTGCCTGGCCAGTTCCGTGGGTGCAAGCTGGGTCTGTTCGAGAACATCACGCCAGACAGGGCGGCCCATGTCGGAAGGCGGCGCCAGCCAGACAGCCCGAAGTCCGCGGCCCGCTCCTTCGAGCGGCCATTCCTCGCCAATGAAGTAGTCACGGGGTTGACGGAAGACGTCGCGATACCGGCCCGGCCAGTGAAACCGCCAGTCCTCCCAGTCGCGCAGCCGCATCCAGACCGTGCCATCGGGCCGGACAATCTCCACGTCCACACGCAGCCGGTGGCGCTGAAGCTCGCGGATGGCGATCCGGCAAACGACCTCGGTGCCTACCTCCGGCCGATCTCCGTAGATTTGCAGATCGTCGAGGTGGAGTGGAAACACCACGTCGCCGCGATCGGCGAGTTCATCCAGGCCCCAGCAGCCAAGCAGATGCGTGAAGCTGTCGAGGACAATCGCATCGGTGTGCAGTCGGGCCGATCGACCGCAATCCGGATGGATCAGCGGCTCCCAGGGCAGAACTCGGAGCTTGCCCTCGATCCCGCTCGCCGAGATGCGCCCGACCTCCGTTACCGCCTGCATCGCCGGCCCGTGAAAGAGCCATTGTTCTTCGTAGATCGAGGACGCCGTGAAACGAGAGGCTCGGGCCTCTTCCAGTACCCAGGGCTCTGCCATCGGCGACTCGGGAGTCGCCAGACCGAACACGGCAACCGCCTCGAAAACCGGTCGAGGCGCCTCCGATCGTCCACCCGGCCCGCGATTATATAGCGCGATTCGAGCGCGCTCCTCGGCCGGATCGTCGGATAACTCTCGCCAGGCTCGTATCTCGATAACGACCGGCTCGTCCTCATATCGGACCCATTTATGGGCCTTCACTTGCAGGAGTCTCACCAGAACAAGCCCTGGCGATACAATCATCGCCCCGGCCTCGGCCGCCATTTCGGCCATCACGGCGAACGGCAAGACCGGAAGACCTTTCAGGCCCGGGTCGATCGCCGAGACCTTGCGTCCGCCCAGCGTATGATGCTCGGCGATGGGATCGCGATCGAGATCCAGGACGTGAAGCGACTCGACTTCCGAGGCAGGAACCAGCCGACGAACCTTCCCCAGCCAGGGGCCAGGCTCTTGGATTGGGTTCGTTTCGTCATGGTGGATCGGCTCGCCCAGATAGGCACCCAGGATGGCCCTCTGCGTCTCCAGAAACGCACGCATCGTCTCCTGGAAGGCGAGCATCGTCGTGTCGACCTCAGGACTCGGCGCCGATGCCACGTCCTCCTCAACCAGGAATCGAAATCGCGTCTCGAGCGGCCAGGGTGCTGTTTCGATCAAGGGTCGATGGTGGAGCAAGGGCTCGGTCGTCCGCGGGACTTCCGTATCAAGGGGCAAAAGCTCGTCGAGGGAAACAATCAACCGCGCTGGCGTTTCCAGAAGCGCCTCGATCCGACTCGGGCGACGGCGGGCGTGGAGGAACCCGGGTCGAATGTCGATCCCCTGAGCGAAAAGCGCGGCGACCAGGTGATTCAGTTGCGTCGTACCGCTCCGACGTGGAAGGTTGGCCGCGATCGCAAACGCGGGGCGTCCACGGAGGATGTCCTGCACGAAACCGGCCAGGTTCCCCCGAGCGCCGACGTCCACAAAGACCCTTAACCCGTCAGCATACATCGTCTCGATCGTCTCACGAAAGGCGACCGTGCGTGTCCACTGCGAGACGGCGAGAAGGCGGATCGACTCGGGATCTTCGGGCATCCGGTCGCGGCTCGCGCAGGAGTAG
The DNA here is from genome assembly GCA_027449865.1 of Planctomycetales bacterium. Taxonomy (GTDB): domain Bacteria; phylum Planctomycetota; class Planctomycetia; order Isosphaerales; family Isosphaeraceae; genus JAKAUH01. The sequence continues at coordinate 56,552 of DAIDKV010000058.1, read as the reverse complement.
ACCGGAAGTCTCGGCTGGTGAAAGGTCAGCCGTGCGAACGACTCGGCGATTGGCTCCAGTACCGTGGCGAACTCGGGCGTGTGATAGGGCCGGTCGAAGGGCAAGTCCTCGACGAGGATATTTGCCGCGCGAAGGTGATCGACCACCCGATCGACATCCTCCCTCGGCCCGGCCAGGACGACCTGATGCGGGCAATTGTCGATCGCCACCGCGACCCGATCGGTACCGACCGCCTGGCAGGCAGCCTCGGCCCGATCTCGATCGGCGGCGATAGCAACCAACCGGGCTTCGGGCATCTCTCCGGCCGTCTCCAGCCCCCGGAAGATGGCGCCGAGCCGACCGAGCTGGCGCTCGAGTTGCTCATCCGCAAGAAGAACGCCGGCTGCCGCCAGAGCGAGGATTTCACCGCTGCTGTGGCCGGCGACAGCGTCGGGTGCGAGCCCCAATCGTGTCAGCAACTGATAAATGGCCCACTGCGCGTTAAGAATCAAGTTAACGGCGGTCGTCGCGGTCCAGAGAGCCTCACCACCGAAGAGTTGATCGCTCGGACGGATCGCGTCGCCCTGGTCGATCGCGATTCGGTCGGCGATATCGAACTGTCGCCGGACCTCGGGGAAATGGAGACACAAATCCGCGAGCATCCCCGGATACTGTGAGCCCTCACCGGGGAACAGAAAGGCCAGCCCGCCCGATCTCCCAGGCGGATCGTCCCAGTGGTAGACGCCCCGTCCATCGCCAATCGGCGGCTTTGCTGCGTCTTCCAGCCGGCTCAGGATCGCGCCAAGCCGCTCCGTGAGATCCTCAACCGAGGTGGCGACCAGGCCCAATCGCATGCCGTTCCTACGGACTCCATCCGTACCGTTGAGCGTCCAGGCGATGTCCTTGAGCGATTCGCTGGGATGTTCAACAAGCCAATCGCGAATGGAGCGAACGCGCTTGGCCAGGCTCTCGCGATCGGGGGCGGAAAGCAGGATCGCCTCAGTATCCCATGGGATCAGGCCGCCAGGATGAGGGCCGTCGGCCGAATCGGAGTGCTCTTCCAGGAGAATGGAGCCCTCGACCCGCACGCGCCTCGGCCTGTGGCCAGCATGAATCCAGGGGCGGGCAGCGTCAAGATCCGCGGGATGCACGCGATGGAAGAGGGATAAGGCCGCGCGAATCCACACCGGAAGCCCTGTCCCAGTGACGATGGGGACGTCGTCGATCGCGAGGTCATCCAGGCGCCCGAGGATCACGGCATAGATCCGATCGCCATCACGCTCGGCGTCGCCGTGGCGCTTCAGGACGAGGGCCGTGCCTTCATCGCCAACAATCACGCGATCGGCCCGTCCGTCCGCGAGCGATTCAAGGGCGACAGGCAGCGAGGCGATCCTCGAAGTCTCGCCGATTGCGATCCCTGCGTCCTCGAGCGCGGCACTGAGGATGTCACCCTGGGTCGCGGAAAAAATCGACGGTGCGATCGGCTCGCGCCAGGCCATTCCGACGATCGCGAGTCGGCGATCGGCGGTCATCGAACAACCTCCGCGATTGGCCCTTCCGCGATGATCGGCAAGGGGTCTTCGAGGGTTCCGAGACCACCCGCGTAGATTACCTCGACGTCTCCCTTGCGGCCCGATCGCAACTCCTCAAGAAGGAGCCCTCGACCGATTTCGGGGGCGATCATCCCCAGCCCACGACGGCCGAGATGCCCCTCCAGTTGAGAGACCATTCCCACGCCCGACCACGGCCCCCAGATCACCGAGACGACGCGCCCTGGCCATTTCCGATCGAGCCAGTGCGCCAGCTTGCTGAGGAACTCGTTCGCCGCCGCGTAGTCCGACTGACCGACGTTGCCAAACCGTCCCGCGATCGAGGAAAAAAGCGCGGTGAATTTCAGCGAATCGGGGCGAACCAGGCGGACGAGATTCAATGCGCCCTGGACCTTCGTCCCCAGCACGCGGTCGAACGAATCGGGGGATTTCTCGCGGATGAGCTTGTCCTTGATCAGACCGGCGCCGTGGATCAGGCCGACCGGATCTCCGTAACGAGCCCGCCAGCCGCCCAGGGCCGCCGAGAGAGCCGACGGATCGCGGACATCGGCCCGAGCATATTCGACTCTGGCACCAGTCGCCCGGAGCCTTTCGAGGTTTTCGCGGACCTCTCGAGCCCGCCGAAGCGATTGATAGGCGGCCTCGATCTCGGCGGGTCCCGCGGGTCGACGCTCGCTCCTCATCCGCAGATGAAGGGCTGCCTTTAGCTCGGCCTCGCCGACCAAAGATCGGGTTTCATCGGGCTCCGGCTCGACCGGCTCGGGCGTCGTTCCGACAATCAGGAGAGTCGGCCGCCAGGCCTGGGCCAGCTCCGCGGCGACCAGCCCCGTGATCCCGCGTGCTCCTCCCGTGATCAGAACCGGCTCGCCAGGAGCCAGTTCGATCTCGCTCGGACGCCGGACAAGGGCCCGCGCAACCGACTGTAGCCGGACGCGACGTCCCTGGTCGTAACCAACCTCCGCCCAGCCATCGAGCGCCAGCACCTCATCGGCGAGCCGGCTAACCTTACCATCAATCGTGTCGGCTGGATCGAGGTCCACCAGCCGGCACCTCACGTTCGGCCATTCGCGGGCCAAAGTCTTGACCAGCCCGGCGATCCCGCCGTGTCCGGGGAAAAACGGCCGATCACCACTCGTTCCGAATCGTCCGCCCATTGATGTCGCGGCGACCAGGCAGGCCCCTCCAGAACTGGCCGCGGTCTCCAGGTCAGGCGCCGAGGCCCTCGCCAGCAGGAACAGACCCTTCACCTCTCGATCGATTCGGTCTGCCCAGTCACCGATACCAGAACCGTCACCGGAGGAGGCCCCCATCGGCATCGCATGGACGATCCCCGCGATGGGACCACTCGCGCGGACCTCGTCCATCGCGATTTCGATCGAGTCTGGCGACGTCCAGTCGACACCCTTCAGCAACGTGGACTCGACTCCTTCCGACTCCAGCCGCCTGGCCAGTTCGACCGCGATCCCTCGTCCGTCATCGGTGAGAACCACCCGACCACCGGGCATCAGTCCGCCACGATCCGTGGGCAGCGGTGCCTCGACGATCTCCAGTACCCGGCGCTCGATGACCTCAACCCTGGGAACATCAGGAATTGGCAAGGTTTCCGTTTGCGATGGAGAGACCGAACGCTCACGCGGCGATCCCGACATCGCCAGCATCCGATCGACGATCGCCCCCAGGGTGCGAGCCCGGGCAAGGGCATCCATTGCGTCGGAGGAGTCGGAGGGTGGCCGGATCCCCGGAAATTCATCCCGGAGCTTACCTAGAATTTCGACACGCTTGATCGAATCGATGCCGAGGTCTGCTTCGATATCGAGTTCAAGGCCCAGGGTTTCCATGGGGTAGCCGGTGCGGTCGCGTACAATCTCCAGGAGCCTTGTCGTGATGGACTCGCGATCCGGCGCGGCAGGCGACGAGGAGACCGTTGGGGCCTGGCCGTTCCCAAAAGTGTGTTCCCGGACCGGAGCGGACGGCGGTTTCGGCCGATGCTCTGAAGTGGCAACGTCGCGAGGATCTCTCGGCTCGGGGATAATCGCCTCACCATTCCGATAAGGAGCGGATGCGGGCGTCACGTGGGGAATGGAGCCGTTGGGTGAGGAGGCCAAATATCCCGATCCAGGGGCACCACCGCGGCCGTTCAGGTAGGCGAGCATGGTCGCCTTCTGAACCTCAAGGAAGACCTGCATCGTCTTCTGAAACGACTCGAGAACCGGGTCGGCCGCCCCTGGCGTGGGGGCCTTTGGAAGAGCTGCATGTTGGTTCGTCATGGAGGGACTCGGCTTTCCGTTGCGGTGGCCACGGCCTTGATCGTGTCGAGGAAACGCCGGTGCGACGGGGGCTTCCCGCGCGGGTGAAGGCGGAGGTGCGACCGACGGAATCGGAAGCGCCTGGCCGGTGCCAAGCCGCCTGGGCTCAGGTGCCGCGATCGGCCGGGACCGACTGCCGTTCACCAGCCAGGTTGATGCCGATGGAGGCTCGGCAAACGGGCCAGGCGGCAGGCGATCGAGGTCAAGGCGGTTCGACGACCGCCCTTCGGTCAGCCGGTCGAGCCGGATTGAGACGCCAGCGACGACCAGCCGCGCCAGCCGACGGAGAAACGCCGACAGGCCAGGTGTTGGTGAGGCATCGGACGAGACCGCGAGGTGCGGCTGATCCTCCAGGATCGAGCCGATCATCGGCGTCAGAACGGCACCAGGCCCGACCTCAACAAAGACTCTCGCTCCGTCACGATACATGGCCTCAATCATGGCGGCGAACCGGACGGGGCTGGCGATATGCTCGCCCAACCGATTCGCGATCGCCACAAGATCCGACGGATGAGGCCCAGCGTCGATGTTCGAATAGACCGGACGGTCCGGCAATCGTTGCAGGGATCGGGCCGCGCGTTCTGCAAACGGTTGGCGGGCGGCAGCCACCATCGGCGAATGAAAGGCCGACGAAACGTTCAATCGCCGAGCCTCGACCCCACGCCCGGCCGCGAGGCACAGCAGACGCTCGACGGACCCAGCGAGCCCGGCCACAACCGTCTGCCGGGGGCCGTTCTCGTTGGCGATCCGAACGTCAGGGACCTCGACCAGCAACCGGGCGACCGACTCGGGCGGGGCCAGAATCGCGGCCATCGCGCCGGCCTCGCCTCGGCCCGCATCGAGCATCAATTGCCCGCGCTCTGAGGAGAGCAAGGCCAGGTTCTCGGAATCCAACGCATTTGCGGCGTGTAAAGCCACCAGTTCGCCGAAGCTATGCCCCGCGACCATGTCGGGCGAGAGCCCGAGCGAGCGAAAGAGCCGAAGCATCCCAACGCAACCAGCCCCGACCGCTGGTTGGGCCACGTCGGTCCGGGCAAGCCGACTCCAGGATTCACGGCGTGCCGTGTCATCGAAGGCCGGTGGAGGGAAGACAAGCGGACCAGGAGCCGTCCCCCCAGAAGCGATCACAGCCCGGTCAAACTCCTCGAACGACTCGCGGATTTCTGGGAAAGCGACTGCCATCTCGCGGAGCATTCCCGGAAACTGCGATCCCTGCCCGGGGAAGAGAAACGCAACCTTGGCCCCAGCCCAGGCCGACCTTGCCGCGTAGTAAACTCCGCGAGCGTCTTCGATCGCCTCGCAACCGCCGTCAATCGCCTCCCGCGCGACTCGCAACTTTTCGATCAAATCCTCATGCGATTCCGCCACGATCGCGAGGACGGCCCGATCTCTCGGAAGCTTCCCACTCACACGGTTCACGGTATGTGAGAGGTCTCGGAGCGGGGGCCGGGCGCCGACGCGGAGCGGGGCCGCCAGTCGATCCATCGCGGCGACCAATCCAGCGGGCTTCTCGGCGTCCAGCACGAAGAGTTCCGAGGGCCAGTCGGCCAGGCCCGAGGCCGGCGGCGGGGTCGTGTTGCCGCGATACTCCTCGAGGACGGCATGAAAATTGGTCCCGCCGAATCCAAAGGCACTCACGCCCGCTCGCCTCGGTGTTTCGGAGCCAGAATGGAGCCAGGGCTCGGCCTTCGGGCCGAGCCGGAACGGGCCATCCCGCAGATCGAGTTTCGGGTTCGGTGTCTCGATCCCAATCGTCGGCGGCTTGACCTTTTGATAAAGCGCCATCGATGCGTTAATCAGCCCCGCAAGCCCAGCAGCGCATTTCGTGTGACCGATCATCGACTTGACCGAGCCGACCACCGCGGTGCCCGGCGCCGTGCCGGAGTCGCGGAAGACCCGGCTCAGTGATTCGAACTCGACAACGTCGCCGAGCGCCGTGCCGGTTCCGTGGGCCTCGACGTAGCCGACCGTCGTCGGCGAAACGCCCGCCCTGGCATAGGCCCGCTCGATCGCCCGCATCTGCCCCTCGACCACGGGCGCCGTCAGACCGCGGGCCCGGCCGTCGCTGGAGGCACCCACACCCTTGATCACGGCGTAGATTCGGTCGCCGTCCCGCTCAGCGTCGGCCAAACGCTTCAGCACCACGGCCGCCACGCCTTCGCTGATGACGATCCCATCGGCTCCAACGTCGAACGGCCGGCATCGCCCCCTCGGCGAGAACGCCTGAGTTTTACTAAACGCCAAGTACGTGAAAGGATTTTGAACTGTATCCACGCCGCCGAGAACCACCACGTCGGCCGCGCCGGTCTCCAGTTCGCGAACCGCCAGCGAGGCCGCGGCCAGCGACGATCCACAGGCCGCGTCTACTGTATAGTTGGCTCCACCCAGGTTGAGCCGGTTGGCGATCCGACCGGCCGTCACGTTGAGGAGGAAGCCGGGGAAGGAATCTTCGGTCCACTCGGGAAGCTGCCCCTTGCACGCCTCAACCGCGGCGCCACCACCGCCGGGGATCACGGTGTCGAGCATCGGCAGGTACGAGCGGAAGGCGTATCCCATTGCCAGTTGTGCCGCTCCGCCGCCCATTCCCAGCACGACGGCCGTCCGCTCTCGAGCAAACGGTCGATCGGCATATCCGGCGTCGTCGATGGCCCTTCGCACGACCTCCAGTGCCAGGAGTTGGGCTGGCTCGATCGAGGGGAGGCTTGAAGGCGGCATCCCGTAGCGGAGTGGGTCGAAGGGGACGTCGGGCACGAACCCGCCCCACTTCGAGATGATCTTGTCGGGTGCCTTCGGATCGGAGTCGTAGTACAGCCGCCAGTCCCAGCGGTCCGTTGGGACCTCGGTGATCGCGTCAATTCCTCGGAGCGTGTTCGACCAGAAGCTCTGCACGTCCCCCGCTCCGGGAAAGACCGAGGCCATCCCGACGATCGCGATATCCGAGGGTTTGGAGGTTTTCTCAGCTTCATTCGCCAGGGCGTCGATGCGATCGACGAGCGCGGTTGCGTCGGTGGCGATCTCGCGGTGGAGCTTTTCCATCGTGGTGGTCGTGTCGCGAAGAGTGGCGGCCTGGCCGAGCATGTAAAGGCCGTTGTCCTTCTGGTAGTCATCGTCGACCGGCGCGGGCGGCGAACCGTTATGTCGCTCGATTCCCTTGGCGGCCACCCGAAGCCTTCCGACGTTCAGCCCTTCGAGAGCCTCGCGGACCTCGTCGGTGGGACGACCCTCGGCGATCATCCGACGACGCTCCTCATTGAACCGGCCTGCGAACGGGGAAGGGCTCACGCGCACCAGGTGCCCCGGACCCGATTCGAGCAGAACCGTCGACTGGCAGCGGATGGCTTCCTGCTGGAATCGCTGGACGATCGCGCCTGTCTCAACGGCTTCTCGCGTGAACAGGTAAGCGGTCCCGATCAGGGCTCCAACCTTCACCCCACGTGCCGCGATGGGTCCAGCCAGTCCGGCGACCATCGCCGAGGATCGGGCGTCGTGGATACCCCCGGCAAACGCGAGGGCTATCTCATTCGCCGGAATTCCGCGATCGATCGCCTCGGCGACGACGGCTACGGCCTGCTCCCACAGGACAAAGCTCGATCGGGGTCCGACATGCCCGCCACACTCGCGTCCCTCCAGGACGAACCGCCGGCATCCCTCGCGAAGGTACTGCTCCAGCAGGCCCGGCGAGGGGACGTGCAGGAAAGTTCTGATCCCCTGGCGTTCGAGCGTGGCCGACTGGTCGGGCCGTCCTCCCGCGATCAGCGCCCAGGGTGGGCGCACCCTGGCGACCGCCTCAAGTTGCTCGGCCCTCAGCTCGGGGGAGACAAACCCAAGGATACCGACGCCCCATGGCCGCCCATTCAGACGGGTGGCCGTCTCATCGAGCAGTCGAAGTGCCTCAGGACCATGGAGCATCGCCATCGCGACGAATGGCACGGCTCCCTCGCGAGCGACAGCCTCGGCAAACGCGGCAACGTCACTCACGCGGGTCATCGGGCCCTGTAGAATGGGGTATTGAGTCCCCAGCTCGATGGCCATCGGCGAGCCCGCGGCCATAGGCCGCGTCGCCTGCGCTGCTGCAATGCCCTCGCCGATCGCCCGATCGACAGCTTGCACGATCCCTCCAACCGTCACGTACTTTCTCGCCAGCTTCGACGCGAGGGCCGCATCCTGACCGACCGGTGGGCACTGACCGTCGCTCCATCCGATCAGGTCGGGCGAGGGTGACTCACGGAGCCGGGTCATCTCCGCGGATCCGGGCCGTGCGAAAACGCGGACACCCGGTCCTTCGACCGGCATCACGGCGACCGTCTCGGTGCCATCCCACCGGGCCATCCGATCGCGCCAGTCCTCGCCGATCGACGACTCCCGGGCGAGCAGGAGGGCCCCGTCGAGCACGACGCCCGAAGCCCCAGCCGCAACCGCCCCGGCCGCGACTCGCTCACCGATTCCGCCCCGTACCCAGACCGGCAACTTCGAAGTCGCCAGCGCCGCCTGGAGCAGCACGAACGACGAGTCTGATCCGCACCACCCTCCCGCCTCGTTCCCCGAGACGATTAACCCGTCAACCCCAGCCGCCTCCGCTCGCCGGATTCCCGAACGATCGAAGACCTCGGCCAGGACGATCCGGCTCGTCCCACGAACCGCGATGACCGCCGCCTCAATTCCTGGCCCCTCGTCGATCCCTTCCGGCAGGCAAACGACCTGCAAGCCCTCGGCGGATTCCCAGGCCGTTCGACTCTCCATCAACGCACGTCCGGAGATTCGCAAACCGAAGGGAGCACTCGTCCAGCGCCGAATCCGGGCGAACGGAACGGAATCCCTGGGCGCTGTCGAACCGCAGTCGAGAAATCCCAGCGCCGAGGCCCGGCCCGCCGCCGCAACGACTCCGGTCCCCTCGATGCCCCGAGGTGCGATCACCAGAAGCTTCGTGGATAGGCTCTTCGTCACCGCGTGGCTCCTCCCCGTTGATTGCACTATCTAGGTAATATACCCGATGCGGGGAAAGTAATCGGATTTCCCGGGGTCGGGGGCAAGGACATTACGTTTTGCCAGACGAGATAAGCAGGTAACGGGAAGGGTCAGCAGCGACCTGGAGTATCGGGTATCGATTACACGAAATTTGCGGATGTGCCCGGGGCGGGTCCGTGGTATAGATTGCGGCCATTGTGGAGAAAATCCGCGCGGTGGACGCGTCCGGGGCCTCCATCGGCCGGGTCGTTCGATGGCATCGGGATTGCAACCGATCGATCATCAGGCACGTCACGGACGATGGTCAGGGAGGATCACGACTCGGGCGAGCCTCTCAGGAGGTAGGGGACGATGATGCGTAAGGCCGTCGGGAGCCGTGCGTCGATGCACACGAAAAAATTTCTCGCAATTCTGGTGCCGATCACCATTCTGACAGCCGGATCACCCCGAAGTGCGGCGGCAACGATCGGACCGTGGACGGCGGCGGTCGCCATGTTGGGGGCGAAGCCGGGGCTGGTGCAACTGGCGCCGGCGACCCGGGTTGGTGACAAGGCGCCGGAGGGGTGGACGCATCTGGTCATCAAATCCATTCCCGCGTTGGAATCGGGCGATCTGGACACGCTTCCAGATTTCGCCACCAGAACGGCGACCATGTTTCACACGACGATGCTGGCGGACGTGCAGCCACTCGCTCTGGACAAGCAATATGTATTGCGCCGGGTTGGACTGGGAATCTGCATCCCGTCGCGCGATGGCAAGAAGGAAGATATTGTGGTCAGTGCCGACCGTGTGCAGGCGATGAGCCTCCGGCTATCAACCGTTGAGAAGATGGTTCTGGAGGCGGCCGAGGCCGAGTTGGCCGAGTCTCGGATTATTGCGTACACCTCAACCTTCGCACTGCTGAGATCGCCCGCGCTGTTGCTGGTGCAGGGAAAGCACCGAAAGGTCGACCTCTATTATGCTTTCTGCGTGGACTCGGCGACCGGGCAGTTGAAAGTCGGCGCCTGGACGATGTGGCCGGGCGATGTCAGCCAGCCTCCGCCGCCGTTCGTGGTCCGGGTGGCGCCACGGACGATCTACAACTGCGCGGTCGACGTGCAGGCGAAGAAGATCCTCTTCGGCACGGTCCCCTATTCGTGGACGTTCGCCATGCGGATGCTACCGCCCGGCGAAACGCTGACGACCAAGGGCGAAAAAACGCTCGGCGAGCAGATCGTCACGATCGCCCGCCATCCCAACCAGGTCGAGACGGCCGATTTCGAGAAGCGAATGCGAAAGATCCTCTTCGACAGCAAACCGGCCGACGCCGCAACGGCCGCGGGCCGTGCCTCCTCGCGGACGGCGCGACGATCGCTCTCGGCAAGATGAATTGCGGGTCGGGAAGAGGAAGGTTGCACCGTCACCTCAGCGTCGCGAGCGCCCGGGCCATCGGGTGATAGCAGGTCCACGAGACGGCCGCGGTGATTGGGATGGTCAGCACCCAGGCCCAGGCGATTCGGGCGGCCACGCCCCATCGGACCGCCGAGACCCGTCGGCTGGCTCCCACCCCCATGATCGACCCGCTCACCACGTGCGTCGTCGAGACGGGTAAGCCGAAATGCGAGGCGGTCAGGATCGTCGCCGCCGACGAGGTCTCGGCGGCGAAACCCTGGACCGGGTGCAGGTCGATGATCTTCCGGCCCATCGTCTTGATGATCCGCTTGCCGCCGGTCATCGTCCCGGCGGCCATCGCCAGAGCACACGCGGCGATTACCCAGGTCGGCACCTCGAAATCCCCCCGACGAGCCCCCGAACTCCCCGCGTGGTTCGCCAGTGCCATCGCGATGATCCCCATGGTCTTCTGTGCGTCGTTGCTGCCGTGCGAGAGCGCCATCAGCGCCGAGGATGCGACCTGGAGTTTCCGAAAGACCCGATCCAGCCTCGACGGATGCACACGTCGACAGGTCCAGTAGATGGCGAGCATCGCCGCGAAGCCGAGAAACAGCCCGATGATCGGACTGATGACCAGGCTCTCGACCACTTTCATGACACCCTCGCCGTGGATCGATCGCGTCCCGGCGTGGGCCATCGAGGCGCCGATCATCCCGCCGACCATCGCGTGCGACGACGACGACGGCAGACCGAGATACCACGTTGACAGGTTCCAGAGGATCGCCCCGATCAGCGCCGAGAGGACGACCACCTGGGTGATCTCCTCGGGCTTGATGAGGCCCTCGCCGATGGTTTTGGCGACCTCGGTCCCGGTGAAGGCCCCGACGAAGTTCAGGACGGCGGCCATCAACACGGCCGTGCGGAGCGGGAGCACCCCCGTGCTGACGACGGTCGCCACGGCATTCGCGGCGTCGTGGAAGCCGTTGATGTAATCAAACGCCAGCCCGGCGATGACGATCAGAACGAGGATCACCAGCGCTCCGCTCATGGTTTATCGGGCCCCCTGGGGTCGGTCAGGCGTTCTTGATCACGATGGACCGAAGGGCATTACCGACGTCGTCGCAGGCGTCGAGTGTTTCTTCGAGCCCTTCAAGAAACTCCTTGTGCTTGATAAGCCGGATCGCGTCGGATTCCTCGCGGAACATTCGAGCGATGTTCATTCGGAAGATTCGATCGCCCTCGCTCTCCAACCGGTTCAAGACTCCGCACTGCTCGCGGATTCGGTCGGAGTGTTTCAAATCGCGGAGTTCGCGGACACCCGCGTCAACCGCCTCGCACGCGCGATTGATCAGGTCGGCCATCTCGCAAGTCCCTTGCGGCAGGTCGTCCATCGCGTGAACGACAAACTGAAGCGCCACCGCGAAGACATCGTCGACGATCCCTTCGAGCGCCGAGGCGAGCTGATAGATGTCGGACCGATCCATGGGCGTGACGAACGTGGAGTTCAGCGCCTCGTAGACCTCGGCGATCACAGCGTCGGACTCGTGTTCGAGCTGGTGCATCCGGGCGACGAGCGGCTCTCGATCCTCAAGCCCAGCCGAGCAGCACTCGACCAGTAGCCCACTGACCTCGCTCGCCAGCGCCGCGCCCCGCTCCAGGAGGTCGAAGAACCTGTCCTCCCTGGGCAGGAGCCACCGGACGACCCGATCGATCCACATGGGTCCCCTCCCGTCGGTTGTTCTCTAGGCCGTAAGTTATTGCAATGTTCAATCTACTATTTATAATATTCAGTATTGACAATTAAAAGAAATTCTGATTCCTCAAGATCCTGCATGCCCGTTCCCTCGCTTCTCGGCCTTTCGGCGTAGCCGTCGGATCTGGTCTTGCGCCACGACGCCGAACTTCGACCGGAGGATTGGGGCGCCCTGGAACCAGCCGTCCGGCTCTTCGAAGGCGCCGTGCATCTCGACGAGCAGGGCGCCGGGAGCGATTGCCAGCCGGCTGATCTTCGCGTAGCTGACGCCACCACGATAGGGCCGGGCCTCGCCGCCGGCGGCCGGCTGCCAGGCGTTGGCGGACACGCCCGGTTTGTCGAAGGCCGGCTCGGTCCGCGAGGCGACCACGATGGAATCTTTCGACCGGGTCGCAACGGCCTGGCTGGTGGTCACGAAGGCGATCCGATCGAGGAGCCGGCCGTGGACCCTCGCGTACCAGGTCTCGGGGCCGTTGCCCGTCCCGGCCGAGGGCCGCTCGATCCCGGCGGCGCGCAGGGCCGCCTCGTCGAGGAACTCGGTGCGCGTGGTCATGTTCCCCGCTCCAACCTCCTGTCCGTGGGCCTTGCGTGCCTCCTTCGCCGGGTCGACGTCCGTCATTTCGGCGTGAACGACGAACCAGAGGTCGACCACGCGCAGAGTCGCACCCCGGGCCTTCGCGTCGCGGACCTTGAGGATGAAAGGCGCCGCAACGGACTTCCGCAGCAGTTCGTCGAGCTTTCGGTCCGAGCCGGCGACCTCTCGGAGTGCCGCGCGCTGGGCGTCGGCGTCCTGGTCGTCGCGAACGGTCGGGGCGGGGAGTCGGACGGTGGCTCCGTCGGCCGAGAATCCCTCGCCGAGAAGCGCCGTGTAGACGGCGTTGCGTGTGTGCGCGGGCTCGATTTCGAGACGTTCTCCCAGCCCCAGCGACGAAATAACGAACGTGAGGATCAGAGCCTTCATGCGGGTTCGCTCCTTTCGGGTTGTGCCGACGGGGCCCCTCGTAGCGATTTTGGGGCCAAGTTTTGGCGTCCGGGGGTCGATAAAAGTTTCGAGGCGGGATCGCGGGGCTTCGAGGGATCGAGGGACCACCATGCGGCAGGGACGCGAGCGACGACCCCGGCGATTCTCCCGGATTCTGGCGATCGCGGCAACGGCCGCGGCCTCCGGATGCGGGCACGCGATCCCGATCGCAGCCACCTTCCGAGGTGGGGCGGGGATCTCGGCCGACGCGAACCTGCGAGGCGGCGTCGATATCAAGCTGCCTCCGGTCGAGGTCAAGCTCCCCACCGCTGCGGACCCGGGCGAAATGGTCGCCTCGGTCGTCCGTCCGGGGCGGGGCGAAGGGACATCGCCGAGGATCGCGGTGGTCGACCTCGACGGCATCCTGCTGAATCAGAATTATGGCAACCTCTATGCCGTCGGCGACAACCCCCTGGCCTCATTCCGCGACAAGCTCGACGCGGCGGCACGCGATCCGCGGGTCGTGGCGGTCGTGCTCCGCGTCAACAGCCCAGGCGGGAGCGTGACGGCTTCCGACGTGATGGCCGAGGAGCTTCGCCGCTTCCGGGCCCAAACGCACAGGCCGGTGATCGCCTCGCTGATGGACGTGGCGACCTCGGGCGCCTACCTCGTCGCGGCCGAGGCCGACCGGATCGTCGCCCACCCGACCGGCCTGACCGGCGGACTCGGCGTCCTGTTCAATCATTTCAACTTGCAGGACGCGATGGCGCAACTCAACGTGACGACCGACCCGGTCAAGGCCGGCGAGAAGATCGACATGGGAACCGTCACCGCGCCCCTCGACGACGCGACCCGCTCCCTGATCCAGCAGATGGCTGACGCCTATCGCGACCACCTGCAAAACCTGGTCAAACGCCGGCGACCTGCGATGACGGAGAAGGACCGCCAGTCCCTCGCCGATGGCCGCGTCGTGCTGGCCTCACAGGCGCTCGCGATGCACCTGGTCGACCGCCTCGGCTACGTCGACGACGCGATCGCCGAGGCCGAACGCGCCGCCGGAACCTCGGGCGCCGAGGTCGTTTTGTTCCACCGCTCGGGATACCCGGCGCACTCGATCTACGCGATCACCCCGAGCCCCGCCCCGCTCAGCGAGTCAATCCCGATGAGCTATCCGGGCCTCGACCGGTCCCGGCTGCCGACGTTCCTCTACCTCTGGCAGCCCGACCCGACCCTCCCCCGCACGGGTGCCCGATGATCGATCCGGGGGCGTCAATCCCATGGAACGGCCGCGACCCCGAGCCGTCCGACTGGCCGGTCCTGGTGACGGGCGCCGGCGGCTTTGTCGGCGGCCAGATCGCGCGCCACCTCGCCGCGTTGGGCCACCCCGTGCGAGGCCTGACCCGACGCCCTCCCGCCGTCGAGCCCGACGACCCACTGATCGACTGGATCATCGGCGACCTCCGCGACGCCAAGATCCGGCGCCGGTCGGTCGAGGGCGTCCGCGGCGTGATCCATGCGGCGAGCTGGGTGAGCCTGGGCCTCGACCCTGACGACCAGAGCCGAACGATCAACGTGGAGATGACGGCCCGCCTGCTCGACGACGCCCGTGCCTCGGGTATCGAGCGGTTCCTCTACACCTCGACGCTCTACACGCTCGCCGCCGGCACCGCCGAGCATCCTGCGGACGAATCCACGCCCTGGAACCTGTCCCGCGTCGAATCCGCCTACACGAAGACGAAGCGTGAGGCCGAGCGGCTGGTCCTCTCGGCGAACGGTGAGGGACTCTCGACGCTCGCGATCTGCCCGGGGATGGTCATGGGCCGGCGCGACCTCAAGCCGACGTCGACTCTGATGGTCCGGACGATGGCCCGCTACCCGGTCGTGGTGGTGCCGACGGGCGGCATCCCGATCGTGGATGCCCGCGTCCTGGCAACAGCCCACCGCCGGGCCCTGGTCGCGGGCGGCCGGGGCGAGCGCTTCGCGGTCGTCGGCGAGTACCTTAGCTATCCCGACCTGGCACGACTGGTCGCGACGATCGCCGGTCGACCTCGCCGCGTGATCGCGATCCCCGACCGATGGGAGCGCCCCCTCGGCGCCGCGGCCGAATTGTGGGCTCCGATGCTCCGTCGATGGATTCCCAACCTCTCGGGCCCGTTCGTCGCCGGCGGCTTCCTCCGGCTCCACGTCGACGGCCGACGGGCCGACCAATGCTTTGGCCTGATCCATCCCCCAGCCGCCGAGTCGATCGCCGAGGCGCTCGCGAGCTGATCCGGGCGGGGTGATCGATACTGGAAAGGTGTCGGGGACCTCGCCACGCCGACGAACTGCTCTCGGGACTTCAAGACTGCTCGGATCCCACTCGAACCCCCGTCACATTCACTCCGCTGCCGATGATGAGATTGTGGCGATAGGTCCAGTCGTAGAGCCGGCCTGCCTTCGCGGGCGGCAATTCGGCAACTTCGCCAAAACCCTCATCAACGAACCACCGCTTCAACTCATCGAGCGAATGGTGCGACTGATACTGCGGGGCATACCAGTCGAAGTTGTCGCAGACTCGCAGGACGCGGTCGGGGTGGCTTGAGAAGTTGGCGATCTTGTTGAGCGTCCGGTTCAAAACCGGTATATCGCCTAGCAGGCTCATGGCGGCGCAGATCGGTTCGAGGACCGTCGCGGGCAGGCGGGTGGTCGCGGCGCGGAGAGCCGAGTTCAGCCATTCCTGCGGTGGGGTGTTCCGGCGATAGAGCCAGACCGAGAGCCGCCCGCCCGGCTTCACCCGGCGCGCGATCTGGGCGAACGCTCCTCGAGGATCGGGAGTGTGGTGCAAGACCCCGATCGAATACACCAGGTCAAACACCCCCGCGACGACCGGCAGGTCAAGCAGGTCCGCCTGCACGATCAGGGCGTCGGAGAACTCGGCGCAGAGGGCGGCGGCCTTGTCGACGGCCGTGCTCAGATCGACGCCGATCACCCGGGCGCCGTGGGCCGCGATCAGGCGGGCGTATCGGCCTCCTCCGCATCCGGCGTCGAGGACCAGCCGGCCGGAGAGGTCACGCGGGTCGACGCCCGTCTTGACCCGGAACGTCGCCTCGTCCTCCTCGGGGCGCATCACGTCGTACCGGTTCCACTGCCGGCCGAAGCTCGCGACATAAGACTCGCCTGCGAGCCTCGGCACGCCCTCGGCAATCGGATACAGTTGGGAACACGACCGGCAGACAAGGCGCGTCGGCGGTTCGGCAATCGACAGTTCGCCCCGGCATCGGGGGCATCGTAGCATCGAGACGAGGTCAGGGCTCATGGGCTCGGTCGTCGTCCTTCAGGGGGCGGGCTCCGGCTTGCATTCAATCGGCCGGGGCGATCGACCCTCCCACGATACCGAGGAGATCATGCCCGAGGCGAGATCCTGGATTGATCGACTGGCCCAACGGATGGCACGATGGCGAGCCCGAGGGCTTTCGGGCGACTGGGTGGTCGCGGTTTCCGGTGGCGGCGATAGCGTCGGGATGCTTCGCGTGCTCCACCACCTGGCCCCAACTTGCGGCCTGACCTTCTCCATCGCCCACCTTGACCATGGCTCCCGGGGGGAGGCCTCCCAGGCCGACGCCGCGTTCGTCGTCGAGCTGGCCGAATCTCTCGACTGCCCGTTCGACCTCGGCCAGTGGCGTCCCACCCGCGCCGGCCACTTCGCGGCCGACGCCCGACGCGCCCGGTACGACTGGCTGATCGAGGTCGCCCGACGTCGGGGCGCCGGCGTCGTCGCGGTCGGCCAGACGCGCGACGACCAGGCCGAGACGATCCTGCACCGGATCGTCCGCGGCACCGGATTGCGCGGGCTCGCGGGGATGCCGCGCCGACGTCGCCTCGCCGACGACCCGCCGATCGACCTGATCCGCCCGATGCTCGACGTCTCCCGCGACGAGATCCGCGCCTATCTCGCGACGAACGGCCAGCCCTTCCGCGACGACGCGACCAATGCCGACATCACCCGGACTCGCGCCCGCATCCGCCATGTCCTTTTGCCGATGCTCGCCCGCGACGACAACCCCGACGTCGCCGCCGCGATCGTCCGGCTCGGCGGCCTGGCGCGGTCGTCGGAAAAGGCGCACGAGGCCCAGCTCCGCGCCCTGAATTGGGCCGCGAGTGTCGATCTCGATCGCGTGGAGATCGATCGCGAGGCCACGCGCGCCCTGCCGGCGTTCCTTCGCTCCGAGATGATCCGAAGTGCCTGGCGACGCGCCGGGTGGCCGGAGCAGGGGATGTCGGCCCGCCGATGGAGGCGTCTGGCGCGGTTGGCCCGGGGCGGCGAGGCGTCGGGCGTCGCGATCGGCGGCGGAGTCTCGGCGACTACGGAGGGCCGTTCGCTGGTCCTCCGTCGTACCGAGCCCGACCGCCCAACCGAGTTCGACCCGATCCCGCTGGAATGCCCTGGTGAGGCAGTGATCCCCTGGGCGGGCGGCCGGATCGTCGTCGGCAGTGAGTCGGGCGACGAGGTCATCGATCGCGACCGCCTGGTCCCGCCGCTGATCGTCCGAAGTCCGAGACCCGGAGATCGGTTCGAGCCGCTAGGGATGGGTGGACGAAGCCAGCCACTCGCCGACTTCTTCCGAGGCCGGAACGTCCCACGCGACCGGCGAGCCCTCACGCCGATCCTTTGCGACCAATTGGGAATCGTATGGGTCGTCGGCCACCGAATCGCCGATCGCGTCCGGCTCACCGAGGCGACCCGTGAGCGAATCGGCCTGGGATGGAACGGATTCGAACGGATACCGGGGTAGGATCGAGCCTGACGCAGCAGATTTTGATGCCGATGACGCCCTATCGGGATTCGGCGGACGGCTCCTCGACGAGTCCCTGAAGCACCGCCGGGAAGTCAGCCCAGGCTTGCTGGTAGGTCGCCTCTAGCGGTGCGGGGATGTATCGGGTCTCGGAGAGGAAGATCGGCAGCGCCGGCAGTTCATCACCAACCCCGACCGATTCCACATAAGCGGTTGGGGTCTCGCCTCCGATGTAGGAGGCGACGATCAGGGGCTTGCCTTCGGGCTGGTCGAAAGGCTCGTCGGCGAACTCGTCCCAGATCGCCTTGTGAATGCCGTGGGGATCGCGGGGCGTCGGTGGGAAGAGGTCGACGATGAACAGATTCACGCCCTGGTTGAGGATCTCCGCCGCCTTCTCGACGAACGATCGGAGCGCATGGCGGCTCTCCTTGTTCCCCGGCGAAACGATCTCGATGATGGCGACGACCTGGCCTCGCCCATGGCGGATCACGATGCGATCAGCTCGCTTCGCATAGTTGATTCGTTCGAGCCTGGAGATCACCCGCGCTGCAGGAGGGGCGACTGCCACGGCGATCCCGCCTTCCGGCGCTTCCTGGGTCTCGCGGCCCTGGAGCGTGACGACGTCCGGGATCGGTCGCCCGGTGACCTGCTCCACCATTGCCAGGTAGCCCGGCGGCAAGAGGCCGCGATTCAGGGCACTTCCCATCGCGACCGCCCAGCACTGGTGGAAATGGTGGAAATCTCCAGCCTGGACCCGCGTCCAATCGTGAATGGGCATGATGAACCTCCTCGTTTGAGCTCCGTTCTAGCATACCAAGATCCGTAGAGTCGCCGAGCGACTGCCTCCTCCAGAGGACCTCGCCAACGCCTGGGCCCACGTCGATCGCCATCGCGACGAGACGCGCATCTGACGAAACCTTGAGCCAATTCCGACTCGGAGCCACCGGCGGGGCTGCGATCGACTGGGCGGAGCGGCCGGATCGTCGTCGGCGGTGAGGCGGGCGACGAGGTCATCGATCGCGACCGCCTGGTCCCGCCGCTGATCGTCCGAAGTCCGAGGCTCGGAGATCGGTTCGAGCCGCTAGGGATGGGTGGACGAAGCCAGCCACTCGCCGACTTCTTCCGAGGCCGGAACGTCCCACGCGACCGGCGAGCCCTCACGCCGATCCTTTGCGACCAATTGGGAATCGTGTGGGTCGTCGGCCACCGAATCGCCGATCGCGTCCGGCTCACCGAGGCGACCCGGAATCGTATCCCATTGATGTGGAAAGAGTTCGCCGAACCATTCTTGAACCCAATTTGAGGTTCTTGTCGAGCCAATATCCGCTTGCTACGATACGACCTTCCTGGCTGGCATCGGGGGGAGGCTGAAACCGGGAAGGAACAACAATGATTTGGTCGAATGGCGCCGATCAGCCGCGTGCGCTGCCGCACTATGCGCAGGAATTGCGGAGGATGGCCCGCGCTCGAATCGCGCCGGAGCTGCGGGGGATTCTGGACCCGTCGGACCTGGTCCAGCAGACCTTATTGATCGCCTGCGCCAAGGTCGATCAGTTCCGTGGGACGACGAACGCTGAGTTCCGAGCCTGGCTCCGGACGATCCTCCGGCGCGCCCTGGGACGGGCGTTGCGACGGTCGATGGACCGCCGACGCGATCGGATCGCTCCCGAGGAGATGAGGTCCGGTTGTTCGATCGC
This sequence comes from Planctomycetales bacterium, assembly GCA_027449865.1. Lineage (GTDB taxonomy): Bacteria > Planctomycetota > Planctomycetia > Isosphaerales > Isosphaeraceae > JAKAUH01. The sequence continues at coordinate 37,198 of DAIDKV010000058.1, read as the reverse complement.
GGATCCATGGATGGCGATGGTCGCTGAGGATACGTCGCCGAGTGAGAGTGCGGGCCGGGCCGAGGAGTTGCTCCGGCTCGCCGCCGCGATGGAGTTGCTGCCACGCGACCAGCGGACGGCAATCGAGCTGCATCATTTCCAGTCCCTTTCGTTGACCGAGGTCTCGGCGAGAATGGGACGGACTCCGTCGTCGGTCGCTGGATTGATCTTTCGAGGGGGACGGTCCCTCCGTCGAGCGTTGCAGTGAATCGCGGAGCGAGCGGACAATGCCTGCCAAAACCGAGTCGGACCACGCCGATCACGAGGCGCGACTCGACGATCTACTGGCCGCTTGCCTCGAAAAGTTCCGCCGCGGCGAGGCGATCGATCGTGAGTCAATCGCCGCCGCCTACCCGGAGTACGCCACCGACCTGATCGCGTTCCTCGACGATCAGGATCGGCTGCATCGGATCGCCGGGCAGTTCCGGGATGCCGGGGTCTCGACGCCCGATGTCGACGACGCCAGGCCAACTCCTCCGCCCCCGCAGACGATCGAGGCCGGGCGGATTGTGGGCGACTACGAGATCCTGGGGATTCTTGGCTGGGGCGGGATGGGGATCGTTTACGAGGCGAGGCAGCGGAGCCTTGGCCGTCGAGTGGCTTTGAAGATGCTCCGGTCCGGGCCGACTGCGACGCCGAAAGACCTGATCCGGTTCCGTCGCGAGGCCCAGACCATCGCCCGCCGCTCCCATCCGAACATCGTCCCGGTCTACGAGATCGGCGACCACGAGGGGCACCTCTATTTCAGCATGGAGCGTGTCGACGGAGGGAGCCTGGCGAGTCGGCTGGCCGACGACCTCGACGATCTCCACGCCACCGCGGATCTGATGGCGAAGGTCGCCCGTGCGATCCAGCACGCTCATGAACAGGGGATCCTCCATCGCGACCTGAAGCCGACCAATATCCTTGTCGACGGCTGGGGCGAGCCGAGGGTGGTCGACTTCGGCCTGGCGATGCTGGTCTCGCGCGGCGACGAGGCCCTGACAAGCACCGGCGAGGCACCGGGGACGCCCTCGTACATGGCTCCCGAGCAGGTCGTCGGCCGCCACGCCATCACGACGGCGACGGACATCCACGGCCTGGGAACAATCCTCTACGTCCTGCTGACGGGCCGGCTGCCGTTCCGTGGCCGGACCGCGCTGGATAAGCTTGTGGAGGTGCGAGATCAGATTCCCAGGCCGCCCCGATCGATCCGCCGCTCGATCCCTCGCGACCTGGAGACGATCTGCCTGAAGTGCCTGCAAAAGGCGCCGGGAGACCGATACCCGACGGCCGCCGAACTGGCCGAGGATCTCGACCGATGGCGGCAAGGCCGACCGATCCGGGCGCGACGGATCGGGCCGATCGGCCGATCGTGGCGGCTCGCCCGGCGACATCCGAAGACGTCGATGGTGGCCGTGGTGCTGATCGCCGTCGCGGTCACGGGACTCCTGGAAGTCCGCGAGCAAGCCCGGCGGAACGAAGAGGCACGCCGACAGGCCCAGGCCCTGGCCGACGACCGATTCGCCCGCGACCTGGCGGAGGGCTTCGATGCCAGGGACAAGGGCCTGATCGAACGGGTCCGGCTTATCCTCGAACGCTATCGCCCATCACCCGGCGAGCCGGACCATCGCGGCTACGCGTGCCGATTCCTGGATCGGCTGGTGTCGATCGACCGACCGAACTTCGCGTTCCATCTCGGCGCGGTCTACTGTGCGGCCTACTCCCCCGACGGAACCGTCTTCGCGACAGCCGGCCAGGATCGGACGATCCAGCTCCGGGATTCGATTCACGGGGAGGATGCGCCGGACCTCGACGGACATACGAACGAGGTCGCCTCGGTGGCCTTTTCCCCGGACGGCCGCCTGCTGGCCTCGGCGAGCGACGACCAGTCCGTGAGGATCTGGGACCTCCACGCTCACCGGGAAATCGCCACGCTCCTCGGTCATGCCGATGAGGTCGTTGGTGCCATCTTCACGCCGGATGGCCGCCGGTTGATCTCGGCCTCTCGCAAGGGGAAGGTGATCGTCTGGGACACCGATACCTGGAGCCCATTACGCTCGTTCCAGGCGCCCAACGGGCCCAGGCTCGAGGGCCTGGCCATTTCCCCCGACGGAGCGACACTGGCCATCGCGGGGCGTGGGATTCTCCTCGTCGATTTGCCCACGCGTCGGCAGCGAATCCTGGCCCAACCCGGCGGCCGCGACGTGAATTGTATCGCCTTCTCGCACGATGGTCGGCTTCTGGCAGCGGCCGGGCCGAAACAGTTCGTGAGACTGTGGAGGACCGCTGATTGGTCCCTCGCTGCCCGCCTGGAAATGGACCAGGACACCATCGAGGGGGTCACCTTCTCGCCCGACGATCGGATTCTCGCCGCGGTCGGCAATCAGGGTGTGATTCACCTCATCGATCCCGAGACGACCGCCATCTCATCGATCGTGACCGGGCATGGCCACATGTGGTGCATCCTCTTCCGGCCCGATGGTCGATCTCTCCTGACGACGGGAATGGACGGGGCGGTCAGGCTCTGGAAACTGCCGCTTGATGATCCGCGAATCGCGATCTCGCTCCCGACTCGCTCACCCGTCGAGATCGCGTTCTCACCAGACGGTTCGGAAGTGACAACCGCCGACGACCGGGGCTGGGTCTGGATTCACGACACGCACGACGGACATCGGAAGACGGAACTTCGGCTCGACGATGGCTCGTCCGTCGTCCGGACCGAGCTCTCGGAGGATGCTCGATGGCTGGTGACCGAATCGGCCTCGCATGAATCCCGAACATGGAGCTTGCCCGATGGCCGGCTGCGCGAGGGAGCCAGGCCAGCCCGCCCCGGTGACGGGGTCGTGCCGTCTCCTCACGATCCGCGTGTTGTCTCGCGTGCGGCCGAGGTCCACGGTCGTGAGATCACCTGCCAGGCGGTTTCCTTCGATGGCGCGAGGCTTGCGACGGGGGACGACCGAGGAAGGATTGTCGTCTGGGACGCGGCGACGCTGGAGCCGCTCTGGAGCACGACAGAACGATCGACGCGGGTGAATTCCCTGGCCTTCGCGCCCGAGGGCCGGACGCTGGCCTCGGGCGACGAGAACCGCCAGGTGACCCTGTGGGACGTCGCCACGGGCCGGAGATTGACCTCGTTGAAAGGTCATTCCGGTCCGGTGAAGCAGGTCCGGTTCTCGCCCAACGGCATGACGATGGCGAGCACCGCCATGTCACCAATCGGGACGACCGAAATGGCCCTCTGGCCGACGAGGCGGGCCGATGGAGCCGCGCCCAGAGCGAGGGATTTCCAGGTCGCCCCGTGATCCAGAAAAACCCGAGTAATTCCGCGCTTCATTTGGCCGTCTCGGGGCTCTCTCTATGTGGGACGCGATGAAAATGGGAGGCGTCGCCCATCGGCGGACGGCGCCCTCACGTCCCTGGGTATGCCCACACTTCGATGAAGGAGCTCCGAGATGCGTAAGGCAATCCTGTCGGCACTGTTCGGCGTGGCGATGATGCTGGGTAACAGCGGCAAGGCCAGCGCCTGCCACAAGGCGTGCGTCACCTACACGTGCTACCCCTGTTACTATACCTGTGAGTGGGTCTATCCGACTTACTACAACACCTACCGGGTGTGGCACGTCTACCAGACCAATCCCGTGACCGGCGCCGCCGAGATCGTTCAGCGGTACTTCACCAAGGAAGGGGCCGACGCGAACCCGCTGGTCGCCGGCAAGAAGGCTTACGTGGTCGAGTATCTCTATTACGCTGCCTGATCGTCTCGCCTCGAACGTTCCCTACTTTCGATGCTGAAGGCCACGTGCCCGGCGTCGAGGCGGCGATGCCGGGCCGAGTCATCCTCGGATGACAGAGGCGAGCGCGGCGAGACCGAGGCTCGCGGACGAGTCCGGAGCGTCTCCCGGACGGCGAGGACGACCGGCGCGCCGCCCTACCTCACTTCCACAAGGAGCGATCAAAATGTTCGCGATGCGCCGGGGCCGCGCCCCGATCCCTCCGCTCATCCTCGCGGCGATCCTCGGGATGGCCGGTCCGGGTGGATTGTTCGCACAGGAGGCCGAAAATGCACACGGCACTATTAATCGTGCACAAACGTATGTCCAGAAGATACCACCGCCTCGATTGGGGATCATGGCGGGCAACTTCGACAACGGTCGGGTCTGCGGCGTGAGGGTTCTCCGTGTCGACCCGTCTTCGCCCGCGGCTCGCATCAGGGTCCGACGCCTCGTTCCGTCCGGAACGCCCATCTACAGCCCTCCGACCCAGCTGACCTCCGGCGATATCGTCACCTGGGTCGTCGAGCGTGGGACCGGACGATCCTGGCGAATCCGGAATCACAATGATCTGGGACGGGCAATGCGGTCTCTATGGCCCGGCCAGGAAATCCTGATCAGCGGTTATGACGCCGGAAACCGCTACCGATACTTTGTCGCACTGGTGAAACTCGACGGCCCTGCCCAGCCCGACGTACGCCCGCCTTTCGAGGATGAACAGGTTCCTCCCGTGGATGAAACCTTCCCTCACGCCGTCCCGGCCCCGATGGCACCAGTGCGGGCCTCGCCGTCGACGGACGATCTCCCAAACGTCGATCTGCGCGTACCGCCCGACGAGGAAGCACCTCCGGCGCCTCCCGTACCTTCGAGCAACGAGGCACAGAAGGAATCCCAGGAAGTACCCTATCTTTAGGAATTGGACAGAGAGGGTCCCAAACGCCCGCGCAGCGGGGCCCTCACAACCACGTCCTGTCGGCTCGATGAGCGCCATGAAGCACCGCCGGGAAGTCGGCCAAGGCTTGCTAGTAGGTCGTCTCCAGCGGTGTGGGGATATCCAGGGTCAGGCTCACGACCCGTCCGATCGTGCTCGAAGCCATGTCTATCCTCTAGGACGGGCCAATTCTAGCAGGCGACCGGTTTCTCCCCGGGACTTGAGGGGAACCGGAGCACTCTTCCCTCCTTGCCCCCTCCAGAGGGCGTGCCAGGGCACATTTTTCAGCCTGGGTTTGTGGCCCCGAATCGAGAAGGATCACTCATCGCCTTCCGAACGATCCGGCTCGCTCAGCCGCTCTCATGATCCGAGAGGCTGCCGTCGGGGCGGGGCAGGGCGCCCCAGCCGAGCTTGGCGCGAAGGGTCCGGTAGAAGCTGTGACCCGGCAGGCGGACCATCGGGAACGGCGTTCGGCCTCGACGGACCGTCACTCGATCGCCCGATCGTAGCGGGACCTGCACCTGGCCGTCGATCACCAGCATCGTCGAGACCCGTTCGCCTCGCACCGTCGCCTCGTAAACCTTGTGGGCACTGTCCACCAGTGGGCGCTGGGTCAGGGTGTGCGGGCAAATCGGCGTCACCACGAACATGTGCGCGTTCGGTGGCAAAATCGGACCGCCCGCCGAGAGACTGTGCGCCGTCGAGCCGACCGGCGTGGCCAGGATCAGGCCGTCCACCCGGTAGGTCATCACGCTCTCACCATCGATCGATAGGCCAATCTCGACCAGGTGAAACATCGGCGCCGCCCGGATCACTGCATCGTTCAGCCCGCGAAACGTCCGCGTCGGGCCCTGACGCGGCGTCAGCGTGCATTCAAATGCCATCAAGTTTTCAATCGTGTACTGTCGGACGGCCAGGTCGGCCATCCGGTGGGTGAACTCCGCCGGAGTCAGGTCGGCGAGAAAGCCCAGCCGGCCGAGGTTCACGCCGAGGACCGGCGTCGGACGGTCCTCCATCCGACGCGCTGTGTGCAGGACCGTCCCGTCGCCGCCGAGAACCACCGCGACGTCGGCCGGCAGGTCGACCAATCGGGAATCGGCCGAGAGGTCGACCCCCGAGAGCTCCAGACCGGGCGTCTCCTCGATCGCGACGCGGAGCGCGTCGGCCACCGCGTGGACCGCTCGCTTCGTCCCATTGCCCAGAAGCGCCAGGCGCATCGAGCCGGGATGGGGCACCGGCGATGAGCCCGCCGAGGATTCGGCCGTGGTCTCGGGCGTTCCCATCCGTTTCCCCGATCGATCAGTGGACGCCGGCCGCCGAGTTCCCGACCATCGCGCCTGGTGTCGGTCCGTTGCCGTTGCCGTTACCGTTGCCTGCGATTCCCTTTGACGGTTCGGCGATCGAGAGGCCGACCGACCGGGCGAGGTCCATCGCCGCGCGGGTGATTCCCTCGACATCGAGACCGACCTCGGCAAGCTGCTCGTCGCGCTCGGCGTGCATGACGTAGCGATCTGGGAGCCCCAGGCGGCGGATATGCGATGTCGGCAGTCCGGCGTCGTTGGCGGCTTCAAGCACGGCCGAGCCGAAGCCGCCTGGCAGGCAACCCTCTTCGACCGTCAGCACGAAGCCGCATTCCTCGATGGCCTTGAGGATTGTCTCGCGGTCGAGAGGCTTGATGAACCGGGCGTTGATCACTCCGACCCTTAGCCCGTACAGGCTCTTGAGTCGCTCGGCGACGCGGAGGCAGGTCCCCACCATCCCGCCGCAGGCGATCAGCATCCCGTCGGTCTCCCAGTCGAGAATTTCGGCCTGGCCGAGCTCCACCGGCTGGACGTCGCGCTCGATGATGTCGAGCTTGGCGCGGGGATATCGCATCGCGACCGGGCCGTCGTGCCCAAAGGCGAAGGCGAACATCGGTCCGATGTCGCTCTCGTCGCCGGGGGCCATCACGGTCATGTTGGGGAAAACCCGCATGTAAGCCAGATCATACGACCCGTGGTGAGTTGGGCCGTCGGCACCGACCAGCCCGGCGCGGTCGAGGCAGAAGACCACCGGTAGGTTTTGAAGCGCGACTTCCTGGAAGATCTGGTCGTAGGAGCGCTGGAGGAACGTGCTGTAGATGTCGACCACCGGCCGGGCGCCGGATTTCGCCATCCCACCAGCGAAGGCCACCGCGTGGCTCTCGCAAATACCGACGTCGAAGAACTGCGACGGAAAGTCTTCCCGGATGCGCTGAAGCTTGTTCCCCTCGCACATCGCGGCGGTGATCACGGCGACCTTCGGGTCGCGTGAGCAGGCGTCATAAAGCGCGTCACTGACGGCGTCGGTGTAGGTTCGGCTCGTCGAGGTCTTGAGCGGAACGATGCCGTCGCCCGCCTGCTGGAAAGGAGCCGGGGCGTGATACTTGACCGGATCCTTGACGGCCGGCTCGAAGCCGTGCCCCTTGTTCGTCAGGACATGGAGCAAGACGGGCCCGTCCATATCCTTGACCCGTTCGAGATAGGTGCGCAGCGTCTTGATGTCGTGCCCATCGATCGGGCCCAGGTAAACCAGGCCCATCTCCTCGAAGAGCATCCCATGATGGAGCGACGCCTTGATCCCGTCCTTGAACTGCTGCAGAAGCCGCTCGGCGTGCTCGCCGACGAGCGGAATGTTCGGCAGGAGCCACTTCACCCGGCGGTTCCAGTCGTTGTACGTGCTGGACATCCGGGCTCGGTCGAGATACTCCGCCACGCCGCCGACGCGGGGGCAGATCGACATCTTGTTGTCATTCAGAATGACGAGCAACTTCTGCTTCAGCCCGCCGGCGTGGTTGAACGCCTCGAAGACGATGCCCGAGGGTAAGGCTCCGTCGCCGATCACCGCGACCGAATGCCGGTGCGGCTCTCCGACAAGCTCGTCGCCCGCCTTCAGCCCCAGGGCCGTCGACGGAGCGCATCCGGCATGGCCCGTCATGAAGAGGTCATACGGGCTCTCGGCCGGGTTGGGGTAGCCCATCAGGCCGCCCTTCGTCCGGATCGTCTTGAGCTGAGCGGCGCGGCCGGTGATGAGCTTGTGCGGGTAGATCTGGTGGCCGGTGTCCCAGATCAGCCGGTCCTGGGTGAAATCGAAGGACAGGTGCAGCGCCAGGCAGAGTTCGACGACACCAAGATTACTGGCGAAGTGCGCCGATCGCCGTCCGACCACATCGATCAACTCGGCTCGCATATCGGCGGCGAGTTGCTCGAGTTCGGCGTCGGAGAGCCCCTTCAAGTCGGCCGGCGAGTGGACGCGACCGAGCACCGAGTCCGGAAGCTGCATCAACGGTCCCTTTCCAAAAGTGCCAGCGCCAGCCCGCGAAGGCCATCGGCACGATCGCCGAGCGGCTCCAGGGCCGCAACTGCCTCCTCGGCCAGTTGCCGGGCGCGGCGGCGGCTGCCGTCGACACCCAGGAACCGGGGGTACGTCCATTTGCCCAGCTCGGAATCCTTGCCCACGCGCTTGCCCAGCTTCGCCTCGTCTCCCTGCACGTCGAGCAGGTCGTCGACGATCTGGAAGGCGAGCCCGACCGCCTTGCCGTAACGGTCGAGGGCCTCGGCCCGCTCGTCATCGGCCCCGGCGATCGCGGCACCCATCCGCAGCGGAGCCCGGAGCAGAGCCCCCGTCTTCCGGCGATGGATCGCCTCGAGTTCGGCAAGCGTCCCGTCCTCCAGTCGCCCCTCCGCCTCAAGGTCGGCCATCTGACCGGCGACCATCCCCAGCGGTCCGGCCGCTTCCGCAAGAATCCGGATACACCGCAACGCCGCAAGCGGCGGCTGGACCTCCCGGGCAATCACCTCAAACGCCAGTGTCAAAAGCCCGTCGCCAGCCAGAATCGCCGTGGCCTCGTCAAACGCCTTGTGACACGTCGGACGACCACGCCGAAGATCGTCGTCGTCCATCGCCGGCAAGTCATCATGAATCAACGAATAAGTGTGCACCATTTCCAGGGCACACGCTGCCGGGATCGCCGCTGACGGGTCGGCGCCGCAGGCTTCGGCCGCCATCAGGCAGAGGACCGGCCGCAGCCGCTTGCCGCCGCCGAGCAGGCTATATTGCATCGCCCCGGCCAGCCGAGAGGGACAGGCTGTGTCGGGGCCCTCCTCCACAAGCGGAAGAGAGGCCGCCAGCGCTTCCTCCACGACCCGACGGGCCCGGTGAAGGTATTCATCCAAACCCGATGGCCCGATCGCTCGCGTCGCAGAACTCGTCATGGTCCCCGTCGTCATCGTCCTGTACCGCGTGCCGATGGCCCGGCTTTGCCCGTAATCCGTGGCCGTCCCGAGACTTCCGCTCAACGAGCCCGACTAGCCACGCCCCGCCCACCGATCCCATCGTCGCCGATCGACCGGTCAGGCGGAGTTATTGTGGGCATTCCCCGCGCGATTGTCCACAGAGGACCCGCGTCTCCTTTACAAGATAAAGTGAGTCTAGGGGAGCTGGATAGGCCTCTTCCGGCGTCGGGGGGCGAGCGGGGCGGTTTCGAAGGGTTGGACCGGACACCCGAGGCCCATCAAAAGGGGAGATCGTCGATCTCGGAGGGGCCGGATGCGGTCGGAGGGGCCGCGGACCGTCGGTCGCGTGTTTTGCCTCGGGAGGTTCCGGAATCGGCCGAGGTGGCCGTCGCGTCGAACGGGGCGGTCTCGGGGGTTCCCTGGCTGTCCACACCGGTCAGAAGGGCGACGGACCGCTCGGCCTGCTCAAGCAGCTCATAGCAGTCTCGAAGTAGACGGACGCCCTCCTCGTACTTCCCGAGCGCGGCGTTGAGCGAGGGCTCGCCTCGCTCGAGATCGGCGACGATCCGCTCGATCTGGTCCAGGGCTTCCTCGAAACGGGGTGGCGGCGGTTCGGGCATGGTGGTCCGGGGCTCCAGAGTCCGGTGGGATCGTCCGAGTCAGGCTCGTTCCAGCCGGCGATCGTCGGCGGGGTCGATCAACTCGACCCGGCTGACGAGGCGACCGTGGGCGAGTCGTGTGTGAATCCGATCTCCGACCCGTATCTCACCGGCGGATTGGATGAGCGAGACATCATCGTCGCGGAGAGTGAGACTGTACCCGCGCCCGAGGACGGCCAGAGGGCTCATCGCTTCGAGACCGGCGGCGAGCCGGGCAAGGCGAACCCTCCGGTGGTTCGCCATCTGTCGAAGAGCCTGTCGGGCGCGATCTCCGAGGCGATCGAGCTGGACCCGGGCGTCGGCCAGGCGAGAACGGCCAGCCGACCGGAGCCGGCCGGCGAGGTGGTCAAGGTGCTGCGCGACCTCTCGGGCATCTGGAACCACGATCTCGCCCGCCTCGCTGGGAGTCAGGGCACGCCGGTCGGCAACGAGGTCGGCGAGCGTCACGTCGATCTCGTGGCCGATCGCCGAGACGACCGGCACCCGAGACGCCGCGATCGCGCGGACGACCGTTTCCTCATTGAAGGTCCACAGGTCCTCCAGACTGCCGCCGCCCCGGGCGATGATCAGAACGTCGACATCGGCGACGCGGTTCGCCATCGCCATGGCGGTGACGACCTCGACGTCGGCTCCCTCGCCCTGGACGCGGGTCGGGACGATCAGGACATCGGCGAGCGGCCATCGACGGCCGGTGACCTGCAAGACGTCGCGAACCGCGGCCCCGGTCGGGCTGGAGACAATGGCGATCCGCCTGGGGAACTCGGGGAGCCGACGCTTGCGGCCCGCCTCGAAAAGACCCTCGGCCGCGAGCCGGGCAAACCTCTGTCGAAACGCCAGCTCCAGCGCCCCGATGCCTTCCGGCTCCATTCGCCGGACGACAAGCTGATACTCGCCCCTCGGCTCGTAAACGGTCACGCTGCCGAAGCCGCGAACCGCGAGGCCGTCGATGAGATCGAAGGTGAGCCGGCGTGCCTCATTCCGCCAGAGCACAGCCCGGATCGAGGCAGTGTCGTCCTTGAGTGTGAAGTAAACGTGCCCGGATTTCGGCCGTGCGACGTTCGAAACCTCACCCTGGATCGCGACCTCGTCGAACTGCGATGCAAGGCATTCCTTGATCCGGGCGGTCAGCTCGGAGACCGTCTCGATATCGGGACCGAAAAGTTCGTCGGCGGGGGGCATGCGCGTACGGACCTCGTCGCGAGCGGGGAACGTCGGCCGGGGATGACGGTCGGCCGATCCCTCCCCGGGGCGGTTCGCAGTATACTGATGAGGGCCGGGCGCGGGAAGCGCGGGCGCCCGCGGATCGGCCTTCGGTCGCGTGGAGGCGGTCATGAGATCGGCACTCCCTGTTCCCTCAATCGTCTGGAGAGCCTTCAGGACGGTGCTGGCGATCGTCGCCGCCGTCGCGATCGCGACGGGCTGGATCCTCGGCCCCGCACTCTTCGAGCTGGCCTCCAGCCGACTGGAAACCGCCTGGGTCTCCTTGCCGGAGGAAGTCCGCCTCCGCGCGACCCTCCTTTATATCGACGCGATTCTCAACGGCTACGCGATCGCGGCGGCCATTTCGATCGGGATGATCTTCGGGGGGTTCGTGGTCGGCCTCCTTTCGCGAGCGGAACCCAGGCTCCGACGGCGTCGACAAATCCGCCTGCTCGCGCCTGGGATCATCCTGCTCGGCAGCCTGGCGACTCTCGACCTGGGCTCCACGATCTGGACGTCGAAGCGGGGCGATTGGCCGCCGAACCTCCAGCCGATCCCATGGAAGAGCACGGCGAAATCCGAGGGGGACGACTCGATCGAGCTGGTCGTCGTCGGCGAGTCGAGCGCAAGGGGCGAACCCTACGCGCCCTGGCTCTCCGCCGCACAGATCGCAGGATGGGCGTTAAAATCCGTCTTTCCGGGACGGGCGATCCGGGTAGACATCCGCGCCCAGGGCGGCGCCATGATCCGGAACCTCGACAAACAATTGGAGGGAATCGCAAGACGGCCTGACGCCCTGATCGTCTGCGTCGGCCACAACGAGTTCGCCTCGCGATTCCCCTGGATGCGTGAGCCGGGAAACTATTACGACGACGAGATGCCCACGCTTCTCTCGCCTGGGTCGTTAACGAGCGTCCTTCGATACTCCCCAGCCTGCCGGCTGGCGCTCTCCGCTTGGGACCGGCAGCGGATTCACGTCCGCCCACCCCGGTTCCCGACTCGCGAGCTGGTCGATCGTCCGGCGTTCATGACCGAGGAGGCGACGGCGATCCGCGAGGAGTTCGCCGCCCGCCTCGAAGCGATCGTCGCGGGCTCCGAGCGGGCCGGCATTCTGCCGATCCTCATCATGCCGGTCTCGAATGACGTCGATTTCGACCCAAGCCGCTCGGCCCTCGCGCCGTCAACCTCGAGGGCCGAGCGCGCGGCCTTCGCGCGCGAGGTGGAGCGCGTCCGGATGCTGGAGGAATCCGATCCAGACGCCGCACTTGAACTGGATCGTGAACTGGTTGCGCGTCATCCCGAGTTCGCCGAGGTCCAGTATCGGATGGCCCGACTGCTCGAGCGGCGGGGCGAGTGGGATGAGGCTCGGGCTCACTATGTCGAGGCCCGCGAACGCGACGGGATGCCGCTTCGGATGCGCGAAGACCTCCGCCGGATCTATCGTGAGATCGCCGCGAGGTACCCGTCGGTCGTCCTGGTCGACTCCCCGATCGTGCTGGAACGGGCCGACCCGCACGGTCTTCCCGGCGACCGATTCTTCCACGACGCCCAGCATCCGAACCTTCGCGGCTATGTCGAGCTGGCGCGAGACCTGCTGGCCCAGCTTCGCGAGCGTCGAGCGTTCGGCTGGCCGGAAGGGGTTGAGCCGCCGACGATCGACGTCGAGCCATGCGCCCGCCATTTTCGCCTCGATCGGTCGCGGTGGTCAGAGATCTGCCGGCGCGAGGCGGCGTTCCATGGCGCTGTCGCCTTCATCCGCCACGACCCCGAATTCCGACTCGGTCGCGAGGCCGATTATCTTTGGGCGCGCCAGCAGATCGAGTCGGGCGTCGATCCGGCATTGGCCGGTATCCCAGGCTGGCCGATTGACGCCCCGTCATCGCCCGCCTCGGTCACTTCGCCGAGCCGTCCTTCGCATGCGGATTCGCCCCGCCCCCGTGAGTCGACTTCAAAAATGGGTTCGGGCCCAGCTTGATCTCCTTCACCGATTGCAGGTAGGCCAGAACCGGCTCGGCCTCCTTCCCACCAACCTGCGCGTGGAAGTGGAGGGTGAAGCCGTGCGGGCCCCGGGCGTCGATCAGCCGGGGCTCGAGCGTCAGGAACGATTTCACGGCATCGAGTCGTCCCAGCATCGCGGCGCAAAAGAGGTCGATCCGGGCGCCTCGCTCCAGGAGCAACGAGACGATATCGCGCCGGCCCATGTGCGAGGCACCGCCGAGGCCAGTCTCCCAGTCGCCACCGCCCCAGTCGATGGCCGCGTTGAGGAGCGCCGGCTCGCGGTCGAGGAGTTTCCTCGTCATTTCCAGGTCGGAATGAGCGAAGATCACGAAATCCTGCGCCATCAGGCGATTGACCTGTTGTTTTTTCCACGAGGGCCGGAAGGAGGGGGCGGGATAGTCGCGGGTGAACGGCGATTCGACCGGGCCGGCGGAAGTCGGCGAGGCCGTCTTCGGTGTATCCTCGGCGGCTCCAGCGGCTCCAGCAGAGCCCACCACGGCCCCCGCGGTCATCGAGCTAAACGATCGGCGTGAGATCGGCTCGGACATGATACGGTCTCTCCGGTTCGGGTCGTGGATCCTCTCCCTGACGCGCAGCTTTCCCGGGCACCGGCCGCACGACGATCCTTCCGAGTCGACGCGGTCGGTTTCCCTTTCTCCATGATATCCGTTCCGAGGGCGCCCGACGACTCAACGGATCCCGCACCGCGGTCACGACCTGCGCTTCGGAGGGGCGACAGCCTCAATCCTTCCGAACGAGCCGGCCGATACGTGGTGATGATCTTTCCGGGAACCAGGGTCTGGGTCGATCGTGGACGACGCGCCAGGGAGGGCTACGCAAGTGATGACGACCTCGGAGAAGAGACGGGCTGCGGCGGTCGTGTCGTCGGCGTCGACGGCCCCAGAATCCTCCGCAAGTTCCACGGCCCCCGCGCCGAGGGCCAGGCGGTCGGCGAAGGAGTCGGTCCCGACGGTCGCGCCGGCCCCGACGGTCGAGGGCGACGAGGCCGCCGCGGCGATTGAGGCGCTCCGGCGCCAGGTTCTCGCCTTGCAGCGGATCAGTAGCCTGGGTGTCCTGGCTGGCGGGGTCTTCCACGAGCTGAACAACGCCCTGACGCCGATTCTCAGCTATGCGAAGCTCGGCCTGCGCAATCCCGACCCCGCCTATCGCGAGCGGGCTCTCTCGCAAATCCTCGACGCCGCCCAGCGCGCCGCAACGATCACGAGGAGTCTTCTGGGTCTCTCGCGCCCGGGCGAGAGCCTCGACCACCGCGAGCCGATCGAACTCACCCGACTGGTGCGCGAAATTCTCTCGCTGGTCGAAAAGGACCTTTCGAGGCACCGGGTCCGGCTGGAGGTCACGATCACGGGCGATCCCTGGGCTCGGGTCCACCCCGCGCAGATCCAGCAGGTGCTCTTGAACCTTCTGATCAACGCACGACAGGCGATGCCCGAGGGGGGGACGGTCCGTGTCCGCCTTGGCACGGACGCCACGGGCCGACGCGCCGAGCTGAGCGTCTCGGACACAGGCGTTGGGATCGCGGCGGCCGACCTGCGACGGATCTTCGAGCCGTTCTACTCGACGAAGACGACCCCCGACGCCGCCGGCCAGGGCGGAACGGGTCTTGGCCTGGCGGTCTGCCGCGACATTGTCGAGGCGCACCACGGCCGCCTTCGCGCGGAGAGCCGCCTGGGGCAGGGCTCGACCTTCACGCTGATCCTCCCGACCTGCCCGCCGGTCGCCGCCGAGCCGCGGCAGGGAGCGGCGTGAGGCGATGGAAGCCCCGGCCGAGGACCTCACTCCCGATCAGATTCGCCTCTGAACTCCCGCTGGCGTCGAGGATCTCCTCAATGCCTGGCGGGAGCTGTTCCCGGAATACCACGGCTCCGAGCTCCCTCGACGATTCCAGGGGCAAGCCCTCAATCCTCAGCAAGCCGGATGGGTGTTCGAGCATTGGGTCTGCTCGGCATTTCGACAGGTCGTTACGGCTCCGACCGACCACGTCATCGGCCCGTTCACTGTGCCGATGGAGTCGAACGAGCGGCCCAAGGAGGAAGTCGACGGATTGGTGACCCTGGGCTGGCAAGGGTTCCTGCTACAGACCAAGCTGGAGAACAAAGCCATACCCTTCGAGCCCATCGCACGACTTCATCTTCAGGTGGGTCGTCGGCCCGAGGGGACCCTCGGTCTGTTCTTCGCCAGTAAGTATTCGCCGGCCGCGGAGGAACTCATCAAGGATTTGCGGCCAATACGAATCCTCCTTTTTCGAGTCCCAGAAATGAACTGGGCATTGACGCGTGAACGGCCTCTGGACATGCTCGAATTAGTGCGTTGGAAATGGCGGCTGGCCCTCAAATCCGGCAGGCCGGATGTCTCGGTTCCAGAGGCTCTCCTGGCCGATTGAAGGAGGTCCCGGTGGCGAATTTGCTTCCTGTCCTGACGGCCGGCATCTGCCAGGAGCATTATCTACTGACAGCGATTCTCCAGAGATTCAATGACAAAGTCCGAGTTGGCAATTACGTCCTGGAAGATTCTACCCTCGCCTCCGCCTGGACATTCCTGCTGCTGAATCCGGACCGGCCCATCGCGGTCGTTCTGGAGACCTGGAGCGAGGACCCGGAAAGGATCCGCGAGATTGACGATGAGAGTCGACGAAGGATCGAGAGCAACGTCCCGTCGTCGAGCGACCGTTGGCATCTCGCCCTGGCTATACCCACACTGAAGGCCTGGGCCCTGGTCGACGATCATGTCCGCGAGGAATATGAGAAGATCCATCAGCATCCTGAATTAACCTCGGATTCCGAAGAGCGAGCAAGGATCGAGCGCGATAACCTCAGAATGCTGGCCGCGAGGATCGGGGACTGGACGGCCGATCGGCCGTTCGACCTCGACAAGCTCAAGGCGAAGAGCCGGCAGGCCCGGGAACTCTGTGCGTTCATTGAGGAAAGCTGGAAGCCGAAGCCGGTTCCTGTGACGACCGCCGACTGGTTCTGATCGTCGATCCGCGGCGTCGACATGATCCTGATGCTGGAAGACGACCGCGAGCGGATCGATCGCTTCACGGCGACGCTTCAGGTGATCGCGCCGACGAACCCGCTGATCGTCTCGTGGAGCGAGCCCCGGATGATCCGCGAGGTCGAGCCTCTGCTGTCCTCCGCCCGCCTCATCTCCCTCGATCATGACCTCGAACCGACCGAGGGTGAGGATGAGCCGGGAGACGGAATCGACGTCGCCCCGTTCCTGGCCTCACGTCCACCGGCCTGCCCGGTGATTGTCCACAGCAGCAATGGCACGCGGTCGGACTGGATGATCGGCGAGTTCGAGCTTGGTGGCTGGCGATATCGTCGCGTCGCCCCGATCGGGAACACTGGATCGAGGCGTACTGGGGCTCCGTCGTTCGGGAAATGCTGGGGCTCTGAGCCTCGCGGGTTGCACCGCTTCAGCGTCCCTCGTCCTTCTTCCTTGCCTCGTCGGCGGTCCTGCGGCCGGCGGTGAAAGGCCGGGCGTCGACCCGCCAGCGGCCCTGGACCTTCCGCAATCGCGTCGGTAGCGGCGCGCCCTCGGGTATCAGCACGGCGTCCGTCTCCGTCACCTCGGTGGGGCGAATCGTCGTCGTCCGGCCACCCGGCAGCTCGACGCGATCCCCCGGTTGGAGCGTCTGGATCTTCATCGTCCAGAAGAAGGTCCGAGCCTGCTCAAACTGGTCGGCCGGCACCGAAATGTTCTTGAGGAGTTCGGCCAGGTACGGTTTGGGGACTGGCAGCGTCAGGGCCTTTAGCGCCGGCTCGTCGTTGGCGATCAGCGCGATCATGAACGAACGGAGCGCGGCTTCGGGGGTATCGGCGGCCGGCAGCGGGCCTTCCTTGTCCCTGTCGCCGGCACCGGACCGGGCGTGGTCCCGTACTCGGGCGCTGTTTCCGGGACGGCCCCTCGTCGCGGGATGCCCTTTCATCGAGGGTCGAACCCTTGCGGCCACCTGCGGTTCCGCCTGCTGGAAGTGGATCGATCCCATGAACCGCTCGGCCTCGTCGGGCAGGGGCTGGTCCGGCGGCGACATCACCGTGATTGTGTATTGATTCACGCCCTTGAAAAAATACCGAGTCCATCTGATGACCATTCCTTCGCCGAGCGGCGAAGGCCCCTTGGCCCGGAATTCCCCGCCCTGGATCCCGTCGATCTCCAGGTTCTTCTGATCGATCAGGCCCTGGCCCTGACGCTGGAGCCACACCTTCCTCTCGGCATCGAGCCGCGCCGGAACCTGCGCATCGGGAAAGGCGCGGGGATATCGGAAGTGCTGCACGCCGTAGTAAGTTCCTCCGCTTATGAAGAAATAGCTCGTGTGCTGGATCGCTCCTTCCGGGTTCGCCAGGGGCGCGCTATTCCTCTCCGGCACGCCGGGGAAGCGGATCCGCATCGCCCCGTTTTCGATGCTCAGCGACTGCCAACCCGCCGACGCCGGGGGTGCCTGGCCTGCCAGCCCGCCGGCCAGAACGAGAACCGCGATCGAAAGGGCCGTCATCGTTAGGGTTCCTCAAAAGAACCGTGGAGAGGTGGTGGGCTCATCTCCCAATTCGGTTTCCCTGAAGCACAATTGTATTGTCATTGACGCACGGAATCTAGCAGCGACCCCGCCTTGTTGTCGCCATCGATCGATTGATGCCCTTCTCGGGAATCGGCCGTCTCCGGAGAATTGTGGATAGCTCGACGCGGTTCGCGGCATTCCCTGTAGAAACCGCGATCGGGCGATCACCAGGGGAGCCGGACCGGATGGCCGCGAAACCGTTTGCCGCCACGCGAGAGATGCAGATCCTGTTCGGCGAGGGGACCGCGATCGGGCTCACCGATCGTCAGTTACTCGACCGGTTCGCCGATCATCGAGATGCGTCGGCGTTCGAGGTACTGGTCCGTCGGCACGGTCCGATGGTCGCTCGGGTTTGCCGGGGGGCGGGGCTCGGTGCCGACGACGCCCACGACGCGTTTCAGGCGACGTTTCTCGTCCTGGTCCGTCGGGCCGGGGCGCTGGGGAAGCTCGATTCACTCGGCGGCTGGCTCTACGGCGTCGCGTGCCGGGTCTCGGCGCGGGCGCGGGTCGAGTCGGCACGTCGGCGGAAGATCGAGGGGCTCGCTGCGCTCCGGGTGGTCGAGGCGGTTGAGCCCAATCACACCGACGCGATCGATCGCGAAGCCCTCGCCCCGATCGTGCAGGAGGAGGTCGACCGCCTCCCGGAGAAATACCGGACGGCGGTGGTGCTCTGCTACTGGGAGGGTCTCACCCACGAGCAAGCGGCGGCGCAACTGGGTTGTCCTCTCGGGACGATCCGGAGCCGGATCGCCCGGGCTCGCGACCTCCTGCATCGACGATTGACCCGCCGGGGAATCGCGCCGATGGTCGTCGCGTCGGCGAGCGGGCTCGACCTTGCCGCGATCGTCCCGCCGACGGTCGCCGTGCCCTCGGCGTGGGTCACCGCGGCGGCCCAGGCCGCGGCCGGGGGGAATCTTGCAACAACCGTCGCCGCGTCGGCGCCGGTGGCTTTCCTGGTTCATAAAACGTTGAAGGGAATGCTTGTCATGAAACTGAAAACAACCGCCTTGTGTCTGATGCTGATCGGTTCCGGGGCCGCCGGGGTGATCCTGGCGGCACCGCAGGCCGCGAAGCAACGCCCCGCGCCGCGAGCCAGGGCGATTCACCGCGATCCGGTGCGGGCTCCCAGTACAGCCACGAAGAAGGTCCAGCCCGCGTTGCAAACGATGCCCGATTACATCATCGAGCCGCCCGACCTGATCCTTGTCGAGGTGCTGGAGGCTCTGCCGGGCCGGCCGATCTCGGGCGAGCGGCTGGTCCGTCCCGACGGCAAGATCAGCCTGGGATTCTACGGCGAGGTCTACCTCGCCGGTCTCACGATCATGGAGGCGAAGGCCGTGATCGTCGAGCACCTTCGCAAGTACGTCAACGACGAGATACTCGGGCTGGTCGAGATCGACGAGGAGACCAACGAGCCGAAGTATGACAAGGAAGGGCGGCAGGTTCTGATCAAGGACTTCAAGGATACCGATCGCATTTTCGTGGACGTCACCGCTTATAACAGCAAGGTTTACTATGTGCAGGGGGCGGTCGCTGTTCCCGGCCGATTGCCCATCACCGGACACGAGACGGTGCTGGACGCGCTCAACAATGTCGGAGGGCTGGCGCCCGACGCGAACCATCAGGGGGTGGTCCTGTATCGCCCGCAGCCGGACGGGACGCTGAAAAAAATGCCGATCGACGTCGATTCGATCACGATCGGCGACGACCCCAGCACGAACTACCAGCTCAGGCCCGGGGATCGGCTCGTCGTGGGGCGAACCGGAGAGCCCGCCATCGATCCCACTGCCGCGACCCCAGACCGGCCCAGGCCGGAATCAGCGAGGCCGGCGCCCGAGTCGCAACCTCACCGCCTGACCCCACCGCGATCATCCAGTAGCCCGCAAATTCCTGAACAAGGCCCCACTCGATCGATGCTCCGATCGCTGGAGTCCCGGCTCGACGCCGTCGAGCAGAAACTGGACCGCATCCTCGAAGCTCTTGAACGTCGCGAACACTAAAAGTGTACGCAAGGAACCATCACCCCATCGCACCCGATCTTCGTGATCGATAAAGTGAGACGAGTCGAAAATAGACCGGTTCGTCCCGAAGGATTGCGCACGTCCTCGAACCCCTCGGAGAGCGCACGGCCATGAGAGTTCCCCTCAGGATGGTCGCGATCGGGTCTGTCGTCGCCTGCTTTGCGATGACAGACGTCAGGGCGCGGCAACGATCCGACAGTCAGCCTCCCGTCCCGAAAGCGGAGCAGCCATCGGCGATCATTCCTGCCCCACCGACCGGGCCCGATGGCGATGCCTTTGTCGGACCGCCGGGGCTCTCCGAGGAGGCGAAGAAGTCGTATCGCGAGATTCCGCCTCAAATCAGCGAGCCCGCGGAGGCCGAGGCACCCGCGGAGGAAGCCCCGGAGACGCCTCGATCGAACCCCGCCGCGGTGAACCGCCCCGAGTATGTCGTCGAGCCGCCCGACCTGATCCTCGTCGAGGTGCTGGAGGCCCTGCCGGGCCGGCCGATCTCGGGCGAGCGGCTGGTCCGTCCTGACGGGCGGATCAGCCTGGGCTTCTACGGTGAGCTGCCCGTCGCCGGCCTCACCATCCCGCAAATCAAGGAGCGGATCGTCCTGCACCTCAGAAAATACCTCAACGATGAGACGCTCGGACTCCTCGCGATCGACGACGAGACAAATGAGCCCATGCGAGACGCGCAGGGCCGGCCCCACGTGATCGACCCGAAGGAAACCGATCGCGTCTTCGTTGACGTGACCGCATACAACAGCGCGACGTACTATATCCTGGGCGATGTCCAGTACCCAGGCCGGCTTCCTTACACAGGCGGCGATCACGTGCTGGACCTGATCCAGTACGCCGGCGGCCTGATGCCGACCGCCGATCGGGCTCATATCCGCCTCATCCGAAGCTTCCCCAAGGGCTCGCCACCGAAGATCCTGCCGATCAATTACGACGAAATCGCGATGGGAACTGATTCGTCGACCAACTACGCGATTCTCCCCTACGATCGACTGGTCGTGCCCGGCGCCTCGACGGGTCAGCCGGTCCGCGCGGGCGAGGGTCGGGCGAAGCCGCTGATGCAGGCCGCGCGACCGCGTCCCCAGCGGCCGGCCCCGTCCCTCTACTTCGACCGGGACTTCTCCGACGCCTCCTCGCAGAAGGCCACCGAAGACCTGACGAAGCGGATCGACGAGATGGAGAAAAAGCTCGACCAGCTCATCGCGGCAACCGGCAAGAATCGGCCGAAGCCGGGGCCCGCGCCCGAGGATCGAATCGCGGCGCTCGAAGGCAAGCTGAACGAGCTGACTGTGATGATCCGCCAGTCGCTTGCCAGACAGTCCGGGGAAGCCAGGCCCCCGGCGCCGAGACACGTTGTCCCCGATGCGCCGCGCCGTGGGCGACCGCCCCTTCCGATGCCACCCGATGGCGACCCATTCGACACCTCGGCCCCACCCGCCTCGCCGCCCGCCGACGACGGGGCCTGATCTCGCCACGATCCCGACCCGGCGATAGAGTGGAGCGATCGGGGCGGCGTCGATGCGTCGGATCGGGCCGCCGCCCCTCGACCGTTCCCGATCCGATGCCGGGCGACTCGAACGAGAGGGCGGCGACGATGCGATGGGTGACCGTGGCGGCGAAGGAGGGCCCACGCGTCTGCGGGGTCTATCAGGGTGAGTACGTCGACGTCAACGCAGCCGATCCCGAGATGCCGACGAGCCTCCGCGAGCTGCTGGAACTCGGCCGAGACTGGGAGCGAAAGGCCTGGTCGGCACTCCCCAGAGGGGTCGTCCGGCACGACCCGGCGAACGTCCAGCTTCTGGCCCCCATCCCCGATCCCCGCAAGATCATCTGCATCGGCCTGAACTACAGCGACCACGCCGCCGAGAGCGGCGTCCCCGCGCCCGAGGAGCCGGTTCTCTTCAGCAAGTACCCATCGGCGCTGATCGGCCACGGCACGGCTATTCAGATCCCGAGCGTCAGCAATCAGGTCGACTACGAGGCCGAACTGGTGGCCGTGATCGGCCGGGGCGGACGGCACATCCCGCGCGAGCGGGCGATGGAGCACGTCGGCGGTTACGCGGTCGGACACGACGTCTCGGCCCGCGACTGGCAGTTGAACAAGCCCGGTAAACAGTGGATGGCCGGCAAGACATTCGACACCTTCGCTCCGATCGGCCCCGAACTGGTCACGCCCGACGAGGTCGGCGATCCGCACAACCTCGCCATCCGCCTCCGGCTCAACGGCCAGACGATGCAGGATTCGAGCACGAAACAGCTTATCTTCGGGATCGACGTCCTGATCTCGTACTGCTCGCAGGTCTTTACCCTCGAGCCAGGCGACCTGATCTTCACCGGGACGCCGCCGGGTGTCGGCATGGCCCGCAAGCCGCCCGTCTGGCTCAAGCCCGGCGACGTGGTCGAGGTCGAGATCGAGCGACTGGGGACGCTGCGAAACCCGGTCGTCGCCGAGGGGGCGATCTCGCGTTAAGAAAGACCGATGGTCCGTCGGCTCCCATGGAGAGCGCCGTCCGATGAGCACTGCGCCCGAGAAGTCTCACCCCCCGGCCGGTTTGATGTACGGCGAACCCGTCTGGGAGATCGCCCGTCTCTACCCCGCCCAGGGATGCTGGACCGAGCGCGAGTACCTCGAGCTGGATACCAATCTCTTCGTGGAGTTCTCCGACGGCTACCTCGAGTTTCCGGCCATACCCACCCTCAGCCACCAGCTCATTGTCATGATGCTCCAGAGTCTGCTCCGAGAGTTCGTGATGGCGAGGGGGCTGGGGCGGGTTGTCATCGCTCCGTACAAGGTCCGGCTCTGGCCGGGCAAGTATCGCGAGCCGGATGTCGTCTTCGTGCGGGCCGAGAACACGGACCGGCTCGCCGAGGAATGCTCCGACGGCGCGGACCTTGTGATCGAGGTCGTCAGCAAAGGTGAGACCGATCGTCATCGCGACCTGGTCGAGAAGCGGGCGGAGTACGCCCGGGCCGGTATCACCGAGTACTGGATGGTCGACCCGCAGGAAGAGCGGATCGTCGTCCTGACGCTGGAAGGCCGCGAGTACATCGAGCACGGGACTTTTGTCCGCGGGCAGAGGGCGACGTCACGCCTCCTGCCCGGTTTTTCGGTCGATGTCACCGAGACGCTCGACGCCCGTTGAGGGCGGCTCAGAGGTCGCCGACGGCCCGGTGCAGCCGGAAGTTTGCCAGGCTCTCGTCGTAGACGGCGTTGTAGAAGTTGTTCAACGACTGCACGCGGCGGGTCTCGGCGTCGAGAACCTCGGTGTAAGTGCTGAGCTGCTGGCGATATCGATCCGTGATGACGTTGATGTTTTCCTCGGCCTGGATGATCGCAAGCTTTGCGACCGGGACACGCTTCCGGGCTTGCACCACGTCGAGCCATCGGGTGCGGACCTGAAGCGCGATGTCGGCGGCGGTGTCCGCGCGGCGGCGGAGCGTGGCCCGCTCCTGCTGCTGGATCGCGTTGGCGCGTCGGCGGGTGGCTCCGCTGTCGGTGATCGTCCAGTCGGCGTAGAACGTCGCGGCGCCGATGCCCTGGGGGATCATGTTATTGTTGCCGAGCCAGATGAAGGCCATCGAGAACCCGACCTGCGGCCGGACCCCGCCGCGGGTCGCCTCGGCCTGGTTGGCATAGGCCCGCGCCTGCTGGGCCAGGCCGATCAGCTCGGGACGCGAGCTGATCGCCTTCATGGTGAGCTCATCGACTTCCTGTTCGTTCTCGGTCGAGGCGATCGGGATCTCTCGCATCGCCTCCTCGGCCATCCGGCCCCAGTCCGCCTTGAGCGGCAGTGCGGTCAGTTCTTCCAGGTCGACCCGAGTCGTCAGGGGCCGGCAGACATATCGGTTGTAGGTCGCCCAGGCGGCCTCGAGGGCCGTCCTCGCCTGAATCTCGGCGAGTCGGGCGTTCGCCAGCGAAACCTGCGCGGCCAGGTCATCGCTTCGGATCGCCAGGCCCTGCTCGCGACGGTTGCTCACATCGCGGGCAAAGGCCGAAAGCTGTTCGACGCTGCTCCGGGCCACCTCCAGATTTTTTTGCGCCCGCAGAACGCCGACATACGCCTCGGCGACAGTCAGCCGGAGGTCCATCGCGGTCCGAACTTCCTCGCTTTTCTGCGCTCCGATCTGGGCGTCGGCCGCGTCGATGTTTCGGAGCAGACGTCCGCCGGTGTAGAGCGGGACACTGGCGAACGTCAGAGAAACGGGCAGATCGAGCTGACCAGGACCAAGAATCGGCAGCGTCGACGGAATGGCGCTCGCCGCGCCGGCCGAGCCGCCGCCCACGCCGGTTCCCGTTCCGCCGGCCCCTGTTCCGGTGCTCGAGCCACCGAAAAACGACCGGGACGAGAAGCCGGGCGTCGCGGTGAGGAACGAGTTGAAGGTGAAGGTTCGGACGGTCGGCCATCGGCTCGACTTCGCCGCGCGGAGGTTAAAACCCTGCGCGAGGGTCAGATCCTGCTGTGATTGCAGCCCGGCATTGACCCTCAGAGCGATCGACCAGGCGTCAGCCAGGTTCTCGCCCCGGGTCGTGTTCCCCGTGGCAAGGATGGCCGCCATCGCGACCGCCGCCACCAGGGTCTGCGAAATCCCTCTCATCTCTGACAGTCTCCGGCGGCGAATCCTCGCCGCGAGCGAGTCCCGGGCACTCCGTTCCCGACGCTCGCAGGTGTTCTTCGGCACAACCGATGATCCCGATCGAGTCGTTGCGACCGATCGGCCGAACGTGCGGTGAGAACCGGTCGGATCGTGCCGATTGCGCGGAATGCGCGGCTTTTCTGGAAGAGCTGCCGGGGAGACCCGTCAAGAAGGGGTGGATTCCTCGGGAAGTGGGGTCGCGATCAGGGCCGCCGCGGTCCCGATCGTGACCAGCAGCCGCGGGATGAATCGAGATGTCATCGTCTCGGCGAGCGGGGAATCCGTCCGGGCCAGTGGAAAGGCAATCGCGCCGAGAATGTCGGCGGCGACACTCCCGGCAATGGCCCCACCCATCGCGGCCAGCGAGGCTCGAAGGATCCAGCGACGATCACCCCATCCGGTGGCGAAGGCCAGGCCCGCGACCAGTCCAAGCGGGGCCGTCGCCGTGAGATGATGGACGATCCCGTACCAGATGGGCGGATCGCTAAAACTCTGTCGAGCCTCCATCACCATCGGGACCAGCCCGAGAGCGACCGCGACACCGAGCCCCGCCCCGAGCAGTCCGCCGAATCCCGCGGCCAGCGCGATCCGGCCCCCGCGATACGGCCGGCGCGCGAGCCCGCCGGAGATTCCAAACAGAAGGCCGAGCGATAACCCGAGCATTCCGAAGGCCACCGCCGACGTCTGGGTGACGACCCTCGGCGTGTCTCGCGAATCCACCTCGAGGTCGCCCCCGAGCGCGTGAACATGCACCTTTTCGGGCGGGATGATCTCGTTGGCCGCCTCGCCTCCAGCCACCGCGATCAGCCCGGCAACAATCGCCGCGAGAATCAGTGGAAACGCGGGCGGCCCTGGCGCGGGCCGGGCCATCCTGTCCACATGCGGGACTTCAACCTCTGACGGAGCCCGATCCCCCGCGTCGTCCGATTCCGGTCCGCTCGCGATCATGGCAGGCGTCTCCGTGGATTTCCATCACGACCCAGCCTCAGGTTCGCACACCGTTCGCACTCGATCAAGAGCCCATCGCCGGGGTCGCGAATCCGAGACGGAATTCCAGACGCCAAAATAAGATAGGGCGTGAACCCAGCCCTCTCGCACGGGGTCGAACGTCCGGCTCCCCCTGGGCTTGGGCTTGACGATTCCCAGAATTTTGCCAGTTTTGCCGATAGGACTTCAAGTCAGCAGCCACTTCGAGCCGATCCGATTCTGAGGGAAGGATGCCGCCGGGCAGATTCGGGGAAATCTCCGAAGACAGGACGGCGGCTCCGATCCCGGTCGATGTCCCTCCTTGCATGGACGCGAGGCGGGACGGCACGTCGCGGGCTACGGTGGAAGGGGCGGCCTCGGGCGCATGCGCAGGGAATGGCGCAGAGTCCTATCCATGACGGCGGTGATCCTGGCGGGCGCGCTCGATGGCGCCTGGGGTTGGGATGCGCCCTCGGAACGTCGAGGGGCCACATCCGGCCCGATCCGGATGACCGTCGAGGTGGCCTGGGGAGAGTCGGAAGACGGACCTGCTGGGCCCTCGGCGCAGGCTTCGGGGTCGTCGGTGACTCTGGAGATCAGCGAGGGCCGGGTGATCGAGGCCATCCCCTGGCCGGCGGTCGAGGCTTCGGGCCGACGAAATGGCTGGGCCGCGGGCGAGGCCGGCACCTGGCGGCTCGGCGATGCTCCTCGCGGTCGGGTGCGAGCCCGGATCGAGGCACGCTCCGAATCGACGATCCTCCTGCGCCAGGGGGCGCAGGTCGTGAACGTCCCGGTGATGGCGGTGCTGGAGCGACCGCAGCGCACCCCGGCCTCGGCCCCGATCTCGGTTTCGGTCGAGCGCCTGGCCTGGGATAGCCTGGACGTCAAGCTCGCTCCACCCGCCGACTCGGGAATCGTTGCAACCGGCTCGGAGGTTCCAGTCACGATCGGGCTGAACATCCTCTGGCCCGAGCCGGCCGAGGTCACGGTCCGATACTCGGCCACGTTCCGGCCAGCTCGCGGAGGCGACGAAATCGCGAAGCGCTTCGGCCAGGAAGTCGTCACGGCCAACGCGAGCGAGACGACCAACCGCATTCTCACCCTGCCCGCCCCTCGCGACGAGGGAGCCTACGTCCTGGAGATCCAGGCGAGCTGGGAACCGGTCGTTCACGAGGGCACGCGGCTCGGCCGGCTGATCCGCCGACGTCGGGCCTCGGTCACGACAACCGCGATCCGACGGGTCTCAGTCATCGCGATGGCTCCGTCACCGCGCCCGGCACCCGGCGAATCCGCCTCCGGTCGCGATCGAAAACGGGGAGAGGTCGTGGTCGATTCGGTCGACCTGTCGAGGTCGAGAGTCCACCGCCCGCTCGCCGCGGGACGCTCGCCGATGTCCGAGGCAGACCGATCGGTCTGGCCGCTCCCCGCCGAGGCCCTGATCGAGCCAGCCGGGCGCGACGGCCTTCGCGGATGGTTTCAGCGCCCGGAGACCGAGGTATCTCGCCTCGAATCCTCGACGGCGACCGGCCTTGCGTGGTCAGCGGTCGGGCTGAAGGTGGCGCACCCCGACCGACCCCATCGCCTGACGATCCGGGTCAACCAGGGCGAGCCCTCCGCGCTGGGAGTCGCGCTGATTGAGCCTGGCGGTTCCCGGCCTCGCCTGCTGCTCGATACCTGCGCCTCCGGCCCCCCGGTTCTGGAGGATGGTCCGCCTATCACCTTCTCGTGGCCGGTCTGGCCCGGGGCGACGGAAGCCGTGCTCGTCCTGGTGAATCGGGGGGCCGACTCGGCCGTCCGCCTGGGGTCGATCACGATGACGGAGCTTGATCCGTCGCCTGTTCCGGCCCCCATCCGCCCGGTCGATCCGTCCTCGGCGCGGTCCATGGGCCTCTACCTGGGCGGTCCGCGCCCGCTCGACCGATTTGGCGGGGACGGGAGCCCGGCCGAGACCTGGACCTCGGCCAACCACCTCGCTGCTTATCTGGCCTCCTGCGTGGCCGACGCGGTGATCGTGCCCGAGTCGATCGCCGACCGGCGCGAACCGCGACCGCTGGATGGTCGAGCCGAGGAAGACTCGACGCGTCCCGACCGGCTGGAGATCCTCCGACGTGTCCTCGCGCATCATGGAATCGCGCTCTGGCTGGAGCTGGTTTTCGACGGGACCGAAGCCCTTCCGGGCCTGCCGCCGCCGGATTCCGACGAGGCCGTGAGACGAGGACTCGTCCGGCTCGATGGTCGCGGTCATCCCGACGGCTCGTGCTACCATCCGCTTCACCCCGAGGTTCGCGCTGCGATGCGGCGGAGAGTCACCGAGGCCCTCGCAAGCGGTCGATTCAGCGAGACGACCTCCGCGGGACGAGTCGCCGGACTCATCATTCGGCTGGGATCTGGGCCGACCCTCCTCGGTACGCCCGAGACGGGAATCGACGACGCCACGTATGAACGGTTCGTCCACGAAACGTTTAGCCCCGAGACGGCCCGCGAGGTCCCCGGCCTGGGCGCTGAGGGCTCCGATCGGTTCGCCGTTCGGCTTGAGTATCTCACCGGCGCTGGCCGGATGCCCTGGCTGACCTGGCGCACCCGGGCCATCACCTCGCTCTATGCCGAGCTCGACGCCGCGGCGCGCGAGACGAGACCGGACGCGGTGCTCGCGGTCGTCACCCCCGGTCTGGACGCCGGCCCCGCCGCTGTCGAGGCACGCCGGGGCGACCTCGCCGGGCTCGCGGCCAGTCACGCCTGGCGGAGTCTCGGGCTCGACCTCTCGACCTGGCCGACCGCGACCGGCGGCCCCGCCGTCTTCCGCGGAGTCTCGCTCTCCGACGACCCCCTGGCGCACGACCTGGCGACCAGTTCCGATCTCGACACGATCGTGGCCTCCCGCCCAAGGCGGGGCCTGCTCGTGGGCGTCGCCCCGCCGGCCCGCGCCGCGGAGGAGTCGGCCGCGATCCGGCTGGCCGCACCGCCGACCGCCGACCTCTCCGCCATCGACGAGATCCCCGGCCATGCGATGGCGGCTCTCGACCCGCGCTGGATCTTCCTCGCAGCCTCGGCCGTGGCCGGCCAGGAGGAGCGGCTCCATCGGTTCGCCTCGGCGTTCCGCACCCTGCCCGCCGGTCCGCCGTCGGCCGCCCCAGGTGGACCGGACGAGGTCCGTACTCTGCCGTTCGGAACAGTCGTCCGCACGCGATCCATCGGCGATCAGACGTTTCTCTCGCTGGCGAACGATTCCCCGTATCCCCTCCGGATCGCCTGCCTGATCGAGACGACCGGCCAGGCCGAATTCGAGGACCTGGGCCGCGGCTTCCGCCTGGCGCCCGTGGCCGTGCCGGGCGGGCGAAACCTCGTGCTGGACCTGCTTCCCTTCGGTGTCT
Organism: Planctomycetales bacterium; assembly: GCA_027449865.1. Classification (GTDB taxonomy): domain Bacteria; phylum Planctomycetota; class Planctomycetia; order Isosphaerales; family Isosphaeraceae; genus JAKAUH01. The sequence goes on along the minus strand of DAIDKV010000058.1, from coordinate 8,788 downwards.
CAGCCATCCGGATCGGAGCGCCCCGAGGACGCGTCGCCTCGCTGACCGAGTACCCCTCCGAGGCTGTCCTGGCCGGAATGCAAGCCCGGTCCAACGAACTTTCCGAGCGGCTGGCTCGCTTGAATCAGGGGGGCGGTGAAGGACCTACCGAGCCCTCGAACCCCGGATTCGAGCCCACGCCCGGTCTGGCACCGACTCCGACACCAACTCCGGCTCCACAGGCTTCGGATCCCTCGGTGACGACCACCGGCGTCGTCGGGCCAGCCCGTCGAACGCCTCCACCGGCGCCCCAGGGATGGCGGCTGGAGCCTTCGCCCGGCTCCGAAGCTCCGGGCCCGGATCTCGCGATCGATACCGAGAACCCACACTCCGGTCGGGGCAGCCTCCGGCTCTCCTCGCCCCTGGCACCGGCCTCGGTCGTGAGCGACCTTTTCGTCCCGGGGATGCAGTCCAGCCTCACGATCCGGGCTTTCTTCCGGGCAATGCCCGCGGATGCACGAGTCCGGGTCTGGATCGAGGGAGAGTCGGCCGGTCAGTCGTATGTCCGACGCTCCGAGCTGGTCGTCCCGGGCACCTGGGAATCCCAGGCGGTTCGCGCCTCCGACCTTCCGCCGAGCGGCCTCGACTCCGCCCGGCTTCGCTTCGAGTTGATGACCCCCGGCGTCCTCTGGCTCGACGAGCTACGCGTCGGCGGCGACGGCTCGGGCAAATCGATCCGGCTCAACGCCCAGCGAACCATGCTGGCGGCCCTGCAAGCCTATCGTGAACGCCGATACGCCGACTTCGCCCGCCTGGCCGGCTCCCACTGGGTGAAGCAATCCGCCGTGCTCGAGGCCCGACTCGCCCGAGCCGTCGATCGGCCAAAAGAACGCCCTGGCGGGCCCACGGAGGCCGCCGCTTCTGCCCTACCGCCCGACCGGAAGCTGCGGTAAGATCATCACGTCCCGGCGCCGGGCGCGCGGGAGGAGGAGTCCGGAAGCAGACAAGGAGGATTCGGGGTGTTCGTCGCCTGTAGCACGCTCTGCTTCGCGAGCGAAACGCTGGAGAACGCCCTCCGGCAGATCGCCGAGCTGGAGTTCGACAAGTTCGAACTGGCCCTGGTCGAGGGTGGAGGCCACATGAGCCCCTCTGAGGCAGGCGACCACCCCGAGGCCGCCCTCCAGCGCCTCCGACGTGGTCCGAGCCTCGTTCCCTCGTCGCTTCACATCGACTTCGGCCCGGTCGACTGGTCCGACCCGGTGACCCGTCGACGCTTCGACGGCCTTTGCCGGCTCGCCAAGTCGTTGAGCATCGCCGTGATGACGATCCACGCCGCGCCCCTCGGCACCCCCATGGCCGACGAGGTCCAGCGGCTCACTCATCTCGTCAGCACCACGATGCGCGAGGGGCTGGTTCTGGCCCTGCTGACGCATTCCGAAACCCTGACCGGCGACCCCCAAACGGCCCTCGACCTTTGCAAGGCCCTACCCGGCCTCGGCCTGACGCTCGACCCCAGCCACTTCCTCCAAAGTCCGAGACCGCAGTCCGACTTCGACCCGCTCTTTCCCCACGTGCAGAACGTCCACCTTCGCGACACCGGCCAGGCACCCGGCGAGTTCCAGGTCCGCGTCGGCCAGGGACAGGTCGAATATGCCCGGATCGTCACCATGCTCCAGCGCCACGGCTACAACCGAGGGCTGAGCGTCGCCATCCTCGACCGTCCCGACAACCCGTTTGATCGCGAGGTCGAGGTCCGCAAGCTCAAACTCCTCCTCGAAACGCTCATCTGAACCGGGTTGAGTCTCCGAGGGGCCCGATCGCACTCAACGACCGCGGGGGTTCTCCGGCAAGCCTCCGCACGGGGTTGAACCCGGTCTCGGGCCGCCGACCAGATGGCAAGCTCACTCAAGCCACTATTTATCAGAATCAGAAAACTCCGCGCAAGGGGACGGCCGATGTCCGGGCGACACCGGCCGTCGTGGGTTGTCGATGGTCTCGATCGGGGTCATGCCGTGCGTTGACGTCGGATCGCGTAGGCTCCCAGGCCGCCGACCATCATCAGAACGAACGCCGAGGGCTCGGGAACGCTCGCCGTTGAGATCAGGGCCTGGTAAGTCCCAACCGGCGGGTCGATTCCGAAATCCGATGTGACGACGCTCGTGTTTCCGATCGTCGACCACCCGGAGAAATCTCCGCTTCCGAACGATCCATTCTTGAGGCTCCCGGCGGAAAGGGAGAGGTCGGAAATCAGGAGCGCCGAATTGTAGAGGTTGCCCGAGACATCGGCGATCCCGAAGCCCAGGTTGTAGGTGCCCTGGGAGAGGCTCACCGAATAGCTGGTATAACCCGTCTGGTAGGCGAAGCCGGTCTGCGAGGGAGCCGCGATCAGGCCGGTGAGCGAGTTCCCGCTATAATTGGTGAAGTTATCGGCGAAATCGGTGAGGTTCGGCTGAGTGTAGAAGGCGAAGGGATCGAGCGCGGCGAGCGGGTTGGCGCCGGGCGGCGGGGAGTTGGTGAGGAAGTCGGCCTCGAAGGTGAGGGTCGCGCCGCCGGCCCCCACCACGACGGTCTGAAGAATGGCCGAGCCGTCGGTCACAGGCCCATTTCCCAGCCCCGTCAGGGCGCCGGAGTTCAGGCCGCTCGGAGCAGTTAGGCCAAGGAAAGTCTCCAGTTGAGCCTCGTCAACGGATGACTGGGCCCGCGCGGAAGTCGCGGACAGGGACACGGCGGCGGCGATGGCCGAAAGCCAGCCGACGATCAAGAGTCTGCGGATCATGGTCGTCTCTCCTTCTTTTGTGGATCGGCCGCGATCGAGGCGCGACGGGGCGAGTGCGACAAACCACCGCGGTCTTCGAGGAGGCGCCGTCCTCGCCTCGGTCGCCCCAGAGGCTCAGCCCGTGAACTTCGGCACGTTGATGTTGTAAAAGGTCATCTCGAGGTACTCGAGCGCGAGTGCGAAGTTCAGAATGGCGATGTCGTTCTCGGCCGAGGGGGTGGTCGAGAACGTCAGCGGCGGTCCGCCGTTGAGGCTGACGACGTAAGGCGAAACAAGATCGACAACCTGCTGAATGGTCAGAGGTGTCTCGAACGAGGGCGTCTGACCGATCACATTCAGGGTCATCTTCCGATTATTCAGAACATTGAGATACCCGGCGTGCCGGGCCTCGATATCCATGATGGTGGCCGCGGCGACGAGATACGGCACGTTGTCGATGTAAGCCACTGCGCCGAGATAAGCTCCGACACCGGTGTTCTCGAACACCAGGGAAGCCTGGGCGAACTGCTGGAGATTGTTCATCTCCAGGTTCTGGAACGTTGGCATGGGGCGGGCGTTGGCCCCCAAAGCATTTACCAGGAACTTCACGTGTGCCTGCTCATCGGCCTGGATCGTCTGGAATTCCAGGACATTCTCGTTCGGATAGAGGCTCGGGAGAAAGTTGGGATTTGTGGCGTGCGCCTCGCGTCCTGCGAACGCGGCCGTCGCGGCGGCGAACGCCGCGGCCCCGCGTTTCAGAAAAGATCGGCGCCCGGGAGCCGAGTGTGAGCAGATCTCCGGACGGCCGAGCCGGCTCGACAATCCTCCAGGCGACTCCTCGAAAGAGAGATTCATCGATGCTTCTCCATGCAGGGGAAGGGTCGGAACGACCGGGTTGGCCGGGGAGATCCGGATGAATCAAAAAGAAACCCCAGGCCAAACCCGGTCTCAACCGAGTTGGCGTAAAGGCGCGGACGAAGAACGGTCGTGCAGGGAAGGCGTGAACATCCCCTGCCGATCCCAGGAACGGAGCAAGCAAGGTGGATCCGAAAATCCACTCGCCCCATCACCGTCGGAATGGCAACCTGCTTCCAGGAAACGGAAGCAAGTCATCAGCCAGGTTTGGCGCTACGGTGAGTAGAATCCAAAGTCTGATATCTGAAATCGATTCCTTGACAAACCATCAGCGGCACTCAACCGTCAAAACATCAGCCAGGTTTTTCGGAACGGTGAGTGGATCGACTTCCGGCGTGGGTGGACCGGCCAGGACACGCGCGACGGGTCCAGAGAAGCCCAGGGCCAGTGCCAGAATCAGCGCCGCGGCCCAGAGACCGGGGTATCGAAAGAGTCGTCCGAGGCGTTCGGACCCGGGAACATCCTGGAAAACGCCCGGAGATTTACGGGCGATCGCGGACCGACGGCTGGCGGACTCCATCGCGGCCTTCCGGACGGTCGCCTCGATCAGCCCTCCAGTCCGTGCGTGAGCGCGTCGGCCCGAGCCGAGGAGTACCAGCAAGGCCGCGCCCAGAGCGACTCCGCGCCGGTCGAGCCGCTCTCGAAGGAGCCGACGACCCCGGACCAGTCTCACCTTCACGGTCCCGACCGGCCATTCAAGCCGGTTCGCCGCCTGTTCGTGTGTCAGACCGTCGAGGTAACACAACAGGATCGGACGGCGGTACTCGTCCGGCAGCCGGCTCAATTCCTCGCCGACCAGTTCCCGAAGTTCGATCTCCGGCTGTCGCGAGGGCGCCTCGGGCTCCATCGCGGCGATCCCATCGGTCGTCTTCTCAACGGCCCGTCGCTTGACCGAGCGCCGACGTTCCCGAATCGAGACTCGATGCGCCACACCACGCAGCCATCCGCCGAGGGCCTCCGGCTCGCCGATCTCCGGAGCCCGACGCGCCAGGACCATGAACGTCGCCTGAAAGGCATCCTCAGCTTCATGGACATCCTTCAAGACGCCAAGGCAAACCCGATGCACCGCCGGACCGTGCCGGCGAACCAGATCCTGAAACGCCGAGGCGTCGCCTCGCCGCACGTAGCTATCCAGAAGTTGCCTGTCCGTGGGTCGGGGTGGCGACTTAATCATCCGGCCGTCTCCCTCGGCGATCGCTTGGGGCTCCTCCCTCGCGGTCGCCTCATTACCTAACTGCACCATCGGGGCCGCACGGGTTCAACTTTTTTCCGCCCCACGCCGATCCGCTCCGGCCTTCTCCCGGCCACACCTTCCCGGACAACCCAACCGGCGGATATCCTCTCGCAGATGATCTCCTGTTTTTTCTATCGGACCGGCAAGCCGATCGTCGGGGCGCTCGCCCTGATCGGACTGCTCGGTTGCTCGGGGGCGGATCGAGAGGGCCGGCAATCGGTCTCGGGAACGGTTTCACTCGACGGGCACCCGCTCGACACCGGCGCGATTCTGCTGGAACCGTTCCTCCCCGACAAGGGTGGAGCCTTCACCGGCACCACGATCCGACACGGAGAATTCGCGATCGGTCGCGACCGGGGTCCGACTCCGGGATCCTACCGTGTCCGAATCTATTCCGCCTCGGCCGAGCAGGAGCCGCCCGGACCTCGACAGACTCCAAACACCCGTCGGCCGATGGTCGAACGCATCCCTCCGGCTTACAATTCGCAGTCGACGCTCCGCGTCGATGTCGTCGCCGGCTCTCGAAACCACTGGCAGCTCCAACTTCAGGGAGCCGCGGTTCCGGCCCAGGAGGGATCGTCACCATGATCCGACAGGGGCGAGGATTCACCCTGATCGAGCTACTGGTCGTCATCGCAATCATCGGCACCCTGATCGGGATGCTCCTCCCGGCCGTTCAGTCAGCGCGTGAATCGGCCAGGCGAGCGCAGTGCCAGGGAAACCTCCGGCAGATCGCGCTGGCGATGCAGCTCTATCACGAGGCTCTTGGAACACTCCCACCCGGCAAAAAGGGGTGCTGCTGGGGAACCTGGCTGGTTTACGTCCTCCCCTCGATCGAGCAGGGGCCGCTCTTCAACGCCTGGAACTCGTCCGGGATCAATGCGCCCGGTGTCCCTCCGGCCTATGACCTCGACTTCCGATACTTTGGCGCCGCCAACGTTTCGGTGACCTCCCACCGCCTCTCGCTCTACACCTGCCCGAGCGACCTGACCAACGCACCCATTTCCGCCACGATCAACGGGTCGACCTACGCCTGCACCTCCCAGAATTATGCCGCGAACTTCGGCAATACGACCGTTCTCCAGGCCGACTTTCAAGGCGTCCCGTTCCTCGGCGCGCCTCTGGTCGACATGGGCTCGCCGCTCGGCGACTACGGCCAGCCCGCGCGGTCCACCGTTCCCTTCTCCCGGATCACGGATGGGCTGAGCCAGACGATGTTGCTATCCGAGGTGGTCGTCGGACAGGGACAGGACCTCCGAGGATTTTCCTGGTGGGGCGACGCCGCGACCTTCGAAGCCTACTCAACCCCCAACAGTTCGTTTCCCGACGTTCTGTTCAGCCCGATCTATTGCGTCAATCGGCCGCCCAACCCTCCCTGCACAACGGCGACCACCGCACTCCCGGAGATGTACGCCGCCCGGAGCCGACATCCCGGCGGCGTCAACGTCGCGACCGTCGATGGCTCGGTCCACTTCGTGAAGGACTCGATCGCCCTCCGCGTCTGGAGAATGCTCAGCACGGCCGCCGGATCCGAGGTGCTGAGCTCCGAGGTCTACTGATCGCCGACCCAGCAGAGGGCCGAAGCTCATGCCCCGCACCGAGATCGACCGGATCGATCCGACCCGAAGGCCCCGCGACCGTCAGGTCCTCTGGATGAAGTGGCGCGACCTTCTCTTCCTCCACTGGCCCGTCCCGGCCGAATCGCTTCAGCCAATGATCCCGCCCGGGCTGGAAGTCGACACGTTCCAGGGATCGGCCTACGTCGGCCTGGTCCCCTTTACAATGAAGGGCGTCCGACCCGTCGGCCTGCCTCCGGTCCGCGGTCTCTCCAATTTTCACGAGACCAACGTCCGAACCTACGTCCACCACCAGGGCCGCGACCCAGGCGTCTGGTTCTTCAGCCTCGACGCCGCCCATCGCCTGGCCGTCGCCCTCGCCCGACGAACTTACCATCTCCCGTACCACTTCGCCCGGATGTTCCTGGAGCACGACCCTCCGAACGCGGCTGAACCCTCCACCCCCATCCTCTACTCGGGCGTTCGGGTCTCACCCAATCCCCGGCCCGCCTCGTACCTGATCCGCGCCCTCGCCAACGGAACTCCCCATCCCGCCACGCCCGGCACCCTCGAGCACTTCCTCATCGAACGCTACATCCTCTACGCCCAGGCCCGTGACCATCTCTACCTCGGCCGCGTCCACCACCAACCCTATCCCGTTCAGGCCGCCGAGGTCGCAACCCTCGACGAAACCCTCCTCGCCGCCGCCGGAATCCACCGCCCCAATCTCCCTCCCATCGCCCACTTCGCTCAGGGCGTGGACGTTCGGATTTACCCAATCCGCAAGGTCGACGAATCGAGCCCCTCGACCCCTCCCGTCACCTCCCACCTTCCTCCTCGGCAACCTCACCAATCCTGAATATCACCGATCGAATGGGCAGCCGGCTTCCCATTCACGATCGCCGTGCGCGACCCCGCCGGCGAAAAAAGCTCCGGGATTTGAAATCTCACAAAGTCATGGTATGCGTTTATTATTTGACCAGGTGAAAATCGAGTGCCTGCCCCTCGGTCCATTCTCGTCTCGTGAGGCGCAACACCCGGGTCGCTCACAGACCGCCGCTCGCTTAGCTAGGCAAGCGATTGGATTTGCGGAACGTGAAGGCTGGGCACGCCTGCTTCATGATCCAATTTGTATGCTGGTCTTTTTTAATTCGAATATCAGAGTGCAAGTCTAAATTCGCGGATGTTGTTTTTTTGCAACATCCCAGAAAAGGGTTGCATTCCGGGGAAGAACATCCCATTCTTGTCGTTTCACATGGGTTGCCCGGGATATCCGGAGAGGGACTTCCCGGATTCGGGTTGCCCAGGGCAAGGAGCGGGATTCCACGTGGTGATCCCGGCCCATGTGTCTTCAGGGAGATTTGTCCGTTGCAGAACCCGACGCACAACCTGCGGAAGAACCTCGTTTTCGGTCTCGGTCTGATGGCAGCGGCGATGTTGGCCGCCCCGGTGGCCCAGGCACAGACCTATTACTATCCGGCGGCTGGTGCCATGCAGGCACCCGCCTACTACTACCCCGCAACGTACGCGGTTCAGCCTACCTGGAACGGGTATGCTCCGCAGACCTACCAGGCCGGCTATTCGATGCCTGTTTATCAGGCAACGTATACCCCGCAATATTACCAGCCGACCTATACTCAGGCGGCTTATACGCCCACGGCGACCCAGCCCACGGCGACCCAGCCGCAATACGTGCCGACCACCTATGTCCAGCCGACGACCACGCCGGCGGCGGCGACCACTCCGGTGACCGAGGCGCCTGCTTCGGAGAGCACGACCGCGGCCACGAATCCAACGGCGACCGCGCCCGCGGCGACTTCCGGAGATCCCTACGGCTTTACGGCATGGCTCAATGCCACCCGGGCCTCGTATGGGCTTTCTCCGGTCGGCTACGACCCGAACCTGGAAAACTGGGCTGCGATGAACAGCGCCCAGCAGGCCTCGAGTGGCCTTGGGCACTTCGTGATGGGGCCCGCCCGCCGTCAGAATTCGGCGATGGGTGCTTACCCCGGCATTGAAACCATGTGGATGAATTCGCCAGCGCACCGCGCCGCGCTCCTGGACCCGACGATCCAGTGGATTGGCATCGCTGCCTATGGGGCCTACTGGACCTTCAACGCCTACTAGGCCCCATCGCCCGATCCAGGGCGAAGAGATGGGCGGGCATGGAAGCTCGCCCCTGATCCGATCGTCGAGGATCGGTTGCCAGCCTAGCCCGGATTATTCAGCCCGGATCGAATAAGTAGACCTCGTTCGGCGTCTAAGCTCTTGTGCCATGAGAACTTACACGTTCGCGCCGAGGTCTCCCATGAGTTCACAGTCTGTCCCCGGAACGGCACTCGATTTCTT
>DAIDKV010000057.1 GCA_027449865.1 Planctomycetales bacterium | reverse complement strand
AAATCCGTATCCTTGGCCCACTGGTAAGGCATCGCGCTGCCCTCCCTGCCGGGGTGACATCCGTCAGCCGCAAAGCCAGAGCCAGAAGCTACCCGAGAGAATCACGAATTCCTAGCCTTCAGGCGGGCCGTTGATTTTTTTACGTCCCGTTCGTTATTTTCGGCTTGTTGGCTTTTGATCTGGCCTAATTAAGCAAGCCTGTAAGCCATTTAACAGTATTGTATTGATTTATCGCCACACGACTTGTGCCGTCCTGTCCTGGCTAGTACCATGGAGGGATTAAAGCGAGGGTGGAGCGTTTCCTTCGTCACCCTCGGCCCACATCCGGCAGGAGCGGGATGGCCGTTGACGCCATGGCGGGCTCGATCGTGGAGGTATTTCAGTGCGTCCGTTTCGCACTGTGGGGGCGATGATCTTTGTGGGGCCTGGCACGCACTCCGGCGCCGGCCCAGAAGGGAGGCGATGGATGAAGCGCCTTGTTTGGCTGCTCACGCTGGCGGCCATGATCCTGATTCTCGGCGGCGGTAAGGTGAAAGCGCAGACCAGCCAATACGGCTTCCTGTACAACGGGACGACGTACACCACAATCGCCCCGCCCGGAGCTATAGATAGCACTGCGACAGGCATCTCCGGTGGCAACGTGGTCGGGTACTACAACAACGGCGCGTCCGATTACGGCTTCCTGTACAACGGGACGACGTACACCACGATCGCCCCACCCGGAGCATTTAACAGCGAGGTATCTGGCATCTCCGGAGGCGACTTGGTCGGTAGCTACGCTAGCCGTGAGGGCGAATTCGGCTTCCTGTACAACGGGACGACGTACACCACGATCGCCCCATCCGGAGCTACATTCAGTGTTGCATATGGCGTCTCCGGAGACAACGTGTTCGGGTCCTATTTCATCGGCAGGACTGCATACGGCTTCCTGTACAACGGGACGACGTACACCACGATCGCCCCACCAGGAGCTATATCCTTTGAGGTATTTGGCATCTCCGGAGGCAACGTGTTCGGGTTCTACAACAACGGCGCGGGCGAATTCGGCTTCCAGTACAACGGGACGACGTACACCACGACCACCACGATCGCCCCACCCGGAGCTATAAACAGCAATGTATCTGGCATCTCCGGAGGCAACGTGATCGGAGACTACCAGATTTATACGTATAAGAGCGCTGTCCCCGAACCTTCCGGGTGCGTCCTCCTCGTCATTGGATTCCTCACGACGACCGGATACGCATTCCGACGCCGACGCAGGCCCTCCGTGACCTCCGGCCGCATGCACAATCCCGACTCCGATGTCCAGCTCGTTTGCTCCGAGAGGAACGGGTAGGCCCGGATCTCGTCCACCTCGTACCACCCGGCGGCTGGCCCCGGACGACCGGACACTGAGCCTGCACCGACCTGGCACCTGACACCGACATTGCGCGACATTCCATCGGCCGACGATGATGGCGCAGGACGGCATCGAGCCGGGGGGGGCCGTTTGGAACCGGCTCTGCTGGACCCGCGAGAAGGCGAATCCGGGGCCGATGTCCAAAAAACCGGGACAGCCAGGGCATCTGGCCCATCGGTTTCCCGCTGCCCGACCTGGTTTAGATGTACATGACAGCATAGTATCCGGTTGCGCCGGGCTGGGGATTGACCGTATTGGAGAAGCCGAATTCCTCGATCATCCCCGATCCGGATGCGTTTTCATTGAACGTGTTGCTACCGAAACCGCTTTCGAGAATATCGAACCCGGTCCCGGCATCGAAGGTGTTGCTTCCGTACCCCCCGATGAAGATGTCTTCGCCGGAGCCGCCCTCAAAGAGGTTCGAGCCGGAGCCGCCGATCGCGATCACCTGGAGGCCAGTACTGTCGCTGAAGATCTGGGAGCCGGTGGCGCTGTTACCGAGGTACTCCAGGGATGTAAACACGGATGCGTCGAAGCCATAGTTAGTCCCGTTGAGGTTGACGTTGACCATGTTCGTCCCGTTTTGGGACTGATACGAGACGGTCGTGATGTTGGGGCCGCTGGGGGCGGGGATGACGTAGACCGTGGCCCCGGAGCCCACGACGCTCCCACCGGTCAGCAATTCCCTGCGTTCCAGGCCCTCGACACCCATCGCCGGGCGTAGCGGCTTTGACCTTTGACTCTGGTTGGGTCCGCCGATCGTACGAAACACATGCCACATCGCAATGAGTCTCCCGGGGTGAGTGAAAGCCGAAGCCAGAGAAAGCTGGCCCCTTGGCACGTCCCACGCGGAACGAGGACTATATTGACAGTAGTACGCGTTCGAGTGCGTGCCAACTGGCGGGACGTGCAGGTTCGGTAGGAAGGTGACGGAACAGCCACGGAGGGCCGCATAAGGTGTCTGGATCCAAATCGACAATGGTCGAACTCCCTCTCTCCCGACGTCCGGACCGATCCTGCTGGGCGGGACTATCTGCCGCGCCCCCGGCGCCGACCTCCCGAAAAGGCCCGGCGTCCCACCTCTGAAAGAAGGCCGATTGGGCGGTGGCCCGCACCAGGGCTTCGGACGCATCCACGTCCACCCGGCCCGTTCCGGCCATCCGACACCCAGCACCCTACCGGACTGCCTCGATGATTCTGTACCCCCTTGGTAGTCCGGCTTGCATTCCCTGGCGATCCGAGTAAGATCCCGGCTCGCGACGATCTCGATCCGGCCACGGACCTATCTCGGCCGGGGATTCGTCGCGTGACGGGCCGGCTCTTCCTGACGATCGCGTCGGGTGGGCGCGGCGAGCGGGGGGAACAGGTCCACGATTCCCCAGGTGGCCGGGATGGCCGCCGACTCCATCGCCCTTCCAGAGATTCCAACCGCGTCCGCGAGGGGTCGGCCGTCTCCAGGGATGGAGAGGTTCCGATCATGAAAAGACCGATCATCGCTGGCGTGATGGGCCTGGCATTCGCCGGATGTGCCCACACGCGTACCGACGTCGCCCAGGATTCGGGCGGCAAGAAGACTCACCGACCGGTCGCCCTGGAGCCGATCCCGTCGATCTACGAGACGATCAACCGTGGGACCGGAAACGCGGCGCTGGCTCAGACGGCGCTGCACGATCCCAAGGATCCTCGGTGGACGGGTCTGGCACCCCCATCAGGTGCCGGGAGCCCCGGCCGAGCGGCCACGCCCTCCGGAGCGTCAGGCGAGTCCGCCTCGCGGATGGCCGCGATCCCCGCGCCGGCGAGGTCGGCGTCGGAGCCCCCAGCGGCCGGTGAGTCGATGAGCGGACCGGTGGGCAGTCCGCCGGCCAACCTCTCGGAACTTCCCGCGGCCCAGATCGAGGGGGCGCGATCCGCCGCCCCGGCCGACGTCGCCGCCGCCGCGCCAGGCGAGGAGCCCGGGATGACCGCCCTGCCCTCCTCGACCGGCCACCCGCCGGCCGCGGATGTGGCCCCCGCGGCGGCCACGGCTTCCGCTTCCACGGCAATGACGCCCGAGCCGGGTCTGGCCGCTCCAGGCGCTGAGGACCCCACGGCCGGAGGCGCGGGCTCGCCGATCACCGGCATTCCGTATTCCCTGTCCAGGCCCGGTGGGCCGATGCCCGAGATGCTGCGTCGGCCTCCCGCCGGGACGACCGCCGCACCCTCTCCAGAACCCGCCGCCTCGCCCGGGGTCATCGGCTCGACGAATCCGGGAGCGAGCCCATCCATGAACGGTCTTGAACCAGTCGGCGAGCCGCCCGCCGCCCCGTCGATGGCCGCAACGCCTCCCCGAGCCACGGCCGATGCCGAGGTCAGCCCATCGTCAGGTCCCGCCGCCCCAGGCTCGATGGCGAACCCCGGGCCCCGACCCGGAAAGTCGATGGCGAAACCCGGATCCGGACCCGGCCGCGATCCGCTCCTTGGCCCCAATCCCGACCTCATGCCCGAGCTACCCCCGTTGCCGAATGAGCCAGGTCCGGCTCCGGCAGCCGCCGCGGGAACCTCCGCTCCGGCCAGCCCCGCCGCGAACGCGAAGCCGAGCGCTGAGCCCGCCGATCTCCCACCCCCAGGTGCGATGCCCGTCGAGGAGTCGGGCGCGAAACCCAGTGGTGGACCCGCCGACCTCCCGCCCTTGGGTCCGGCCGAACCGCCACCGCCGGGTGGCGATCTGCCGCCTCTGCCGGCCGACCCCGGCGTGCCGGCCGGATCGTCCGCCGACAACCGGGCGCCGGTCGATCGGTCGCCGACCGGCTTGCTGGCCGACCTGCCACCCCTCCAGCCAGTGGTTCGACTCCAGTCCGCCAGCTCCAGCGACCCGGCTCCCAGGGGATCGGCGACACCCGTCTCCCCGAGCCGCGGGGTTGCTCCAGCGCGCGACCCCCAACTCGTCCAGACCTCCCTCCATCGCGCCGCCGAGAAACCCCGGGCCATTCCCTCCACCTATCGCCAGGCGGGGATGGTCGCCGCCAAGGTCGGCGATGAGACCATCACCATCCATGACCTGGTCGCCGTCGTCCGTGAAAACTGCCAGCGCCGGCATATCCCCTACGATCGCCTTCCGCGCGACCAGAAGGAAATGTTCTGCCGCCGCCTCATGGATGACCTGATCGAACAGAGTCTCCTCATCCAGGAAGCCAAGCACACCATCAAAGAAGCCAAGATGTACGACAAGTTTGTCGCCGAGTCCGAGCATTTCTGGCGGGACGACCAGCTCCCGAAGCTGGAAATTGAGTTTTCGGCCGACAACGAGCCGCAGCTCCGCGAGAAGCTGAAGGAACATGGCCGGTCTCTGGAAACGATCAGTCGGATGACCCGGCGTGAGTGGATGTCCGAGGCTTTCCTTCGTGCCAAGCTGAAGGATCGGGTCAAGGTCGAGCTTCCCGACCTGCTCCGGTATTACAACGAGCACCTCAAAGATCGCGAGTTCGACCGTCCCGCCCAGATTACCTGGCGGGAGATCGTGGTCGAGACCAGCCCTCAAACGACACGCGAACAGGCACGTCGAAAGATCGAGGCGATCCAGCAGATGCTTCTTCGGGGCACTGACTTCGCGACGGTCGCGCGGGCCCGAAGCGAAGGCCCCTCGCAATCTCGGGAGCAGGGTGGGCTGATGCAGACCTCGCCCGGCTCCTACGGAGTTCTCGCCGTCAACGCGGCCCTCGACTCACTCCCGCTCGGCAAGATCAGCGAAATCATCGAGGGGCCGTCGAGCTTCCACATCGTCAAGGTTGAGGCCCGGCGCGCCGCTGGTCCCGCCCCGTTCGCGGAACTTCAGGACCAGATCCGGAACGTCCTGTTCGAACGAAAGTTCCAGGCCGAACGCATCGCCTACCTCAAGAAACTCCGGGGCGAGACCTACGTTTCCTCGTTTTTTGGAACCGACGATCCGCAGGCTCATCGCGTGAGCCAGTGAACTCTTAAGAATGGGACTCGAGGACCCTCGACGGGACTGACAAAAACGCGGGAGAGATCTCTTGACTTCGATGCCAGTCGGTGTATCTTGAGTATTGTCAGTGGGAGACATACCACACACGCCATGCATACTCTCGCTGACCGAGGCATTGGCCTCGTTCATATTTGGCCTCTTCTCTGTTCCGGCCCCGTCGGTTCGTAGCAATACGAGCCGGCGGGGTTTTTGAGTTCTCGATCCGTGAGCGAATCACGCTGGCAGGGTGATGGACCGGATTTCACCATCGAGTGCGCAGGACACCGATGGACGCTCAGGGTACAGTCACCTGACCCGGGGCTTGGCTGTCAGGAGGGTCGATCGGTCGGTCACTTCCTGACGCTTCAGGGGCTGACGACGTCGGACCACCACGGTGAACATGACTGGCCGTTTGCGGAAATGTCTTCTCTGCTGGAGTGTGAGAAGGTTCGACACCGCGTCCAGGCGACATATGTTTTGCGGGATTGGCCCGAATTACATATACGTGCTTCATGGGCTCCGACCGTTGATAACCATGGATTCGACCTGGAGATTCAGGTTTCGAATTTGTCCCGTGGAGTCCAGCAGAGTCTCGAATTGACGGTCGGGAGTTTCTGGATCGAGCAAGCCGATCGCTGGCCCTTATCCTCGACGAGCGAGGCCCCGGTTTCCAGGGGTTTGGAGCCGAAATCGAGCCGGACCTACCCGCCGCGACATTGCCCCGATCCGCTTGGCGTGCCTGGTCGCTATTACGCGGAGATGGTTCGCCCGGGCGACTGCGTACGGAGGCAGTTTGACGCCCCGGTTGGCTCGTCCTCAGCGCCGAGGGGGACATCGATCCGGCACGTCTTTTTCGGGTGTGACCTGGAGAAGGGTGTGGTGCTCCGCGGCCGGATTCGAGGCTGCTGGATCGATTCGCCGGTCGGTCCGCCCGACGACGAGGTACGTCGCTTATACGAAGCCTTCCTGAGCGAGCCGCCTCCGCTCGGGCCTTGAGTCAGCCCCAGGTCCAACTCCAGTCGACCGGTCCTGAAGGAAGGCTGACGGACCATCGGATTCGACCGGTCCGCTCGTCGAACACGGGCTCGGCCATCGGTCCCGACGACTGCCAGGGACCGAGTTCCTTGAGGTCCGGGCAGGTCAGGTTGACGTGCAGGTCGACGGGGTGATTGAGCTTGGCCTTCAGTTCCAGGTGATGAACCCTTCCACCGATGGGTCGCTGAAGCAGGTACGAGACACGTCCGCAGGGAAACGACTGCTTCATTCCAGTCTGCGGCCAGGGTCCCGGCAGAACGGGGCGTAGTGAGAGCCTTTGAGCAGGAGCGTCGTAGTCCAACCCGGCGAGATCGAGCATGGTTTCCACGAGCATCGCGTGGAGCCGCCAGGCCGAGCCGCCTGAACCGACCATTCGCCCGCTGACGTCGGCTCCCTTCGGCGAGGATCGGAGAACCAGCCCGAGATGAGAGAGCCGGCCGAGGATTGCCTCGAACATCCCGATGGCACGGGTCCAGTGCCGGCCCTGACCGGTCTCGCGGCCCAGTTCGATCAGGAATCGAATCATCCAGAGGGTTGCGATGCTGGAGACCTCAAACGAATCGCTTGAGGTCCCGACCTGGTCGGGCTCGTAATCCGCCCGGGTGAGGACCTGGGAGTCCCCCTTCAGGGCGGCGTTGCACCTCAGGCTCGACTCGGCGAGCCGGACCAGCCTGGGATCGGAGGCGGGTAGAAGTCCGAACGGAACAGCGAGCCCCAGCATGAAGATCTCGAGCCGCTCGGATCGGTCGATGAGATGGGCGGGGTCGTCGGTCCAGAGTCCACGAAGCTGGGAGACACGACGCGCCTGGAAAAACCGTCCCGATTCGGGATCGTCGCCACGTGGGTCGCCAGGCCGGACCGTCGCCAGTTCCTGGAGAATGCCCCGCTCCCAGATCCGGTCGGCGCACTCGGTCCATCGCCGGGCGGATTCCTCGATCCCCAGTTCGGTCGCGAGCCTCGCGGCTGCCCGAAGGCCGGCCACCGCTGTCACATTCGAGTAGAGGAAAGCCCCGAAGATCTGGTCGCCGACCCCGGCGGAGCTCAGGAGGTTCAGGTCATCGAGCATCCGGAGCCCAGGGTGGCCACTGGGAGCGCCGCAGCAGACGTTCGCGGCCTGCTCCACCATCGACCAGACGGAGGCCACCAGCTCGCGGTCGCCCGTCCGTCGAAAGTGGCGTTCGAGCCCCCAGGGGATCATCGCGGACTGGTCGACGGCGGGCGTCTCCCATTCGGGGACACCGTCGATCGCATATTTCTGGAACCAGTAGAGGAACGGGCGATGGCGATGCCGGACCCGATTGAGCCAGAGATAGACGGCGCGGTCCAGATCAGGATGACCGAGCCTGGCGAAGGCACCGCCGACCCAGATGGCTTCGCGGGGCCAGCAATAGGCGCTCAGTCCGCGATCGAAGCCTGAGGCGATGGCGCCCCAGTCGGCGTCGGCGTGCAGGGCCATCGCCAGGGCCGAGCGGCGAAGGCTCACCGCGAACGAGGGTTTGGGGAAATCGAAATCGGGGATTGGCTCGAGGAAGTCGTCCCACTGTCGGGCCGATTCCTGCTCGACCTCATCGAGGTCGGCCGATCGGAACCAGTTGAGCGCGGGGCGGAGCCAGTGCTCGAACGTGCCCCGGTCGCCGCTCCAGCCGGTGAACGCCCCGCTGACGAGAAGGTTGACCGTCACGGTCTGTCCGGCCGGCAGATCGAGCGACTGGAAAAGCACGGCCTCGTTGGGCCCGGTCGGCTCGCACTCGACCCGGCCCCGGCCATCGAGCGCGAGGGCGAACTCCACCGTGGCATCGCGAGCGAGCTTCCGGTTGGAATGACCGTGTCCCCGGTTGATCGCCAGCAAGACCTCGTCAATCTCGTGCCAGCTTAGCCCCAGGTCGCCGACACCCCCATTGACCTCGGCCAGGACATAAACGCCAAATGTTGCGATCCGCGGTTCGTTCCCCTCGTTGGTGATGAATAACCGCTTGAGGTATTGACCGGGCGAACGCTCCTGCCCAGCGTTGAGTGGCAGGCATCCTCCCATCGCCACGAAATCCGCCTGGAGAACCTGAATTGGGCCGTGTCGCCATCGGAGCTTCGTGGTCAGAACATTGGTCGCTCCCTGATACTGCTGGAAGGCCTCCCAGGCGGAACGCTCCGTGAACCAGTCGAGCCGCTCGCCGATCGCCAGCCCGCCAATAATCGCTCGGAAATGCGATCGACTCTGCGGATTGTCCCCCTCGCGCGGGCGGACGTTTGAGTGCAGTCCGACGGTGGGAAAGTAGATGTCATAGGTCGAACCTCGGCCATCGACCCGCGCGGTCATGTGCCGGTTCCCGACCAGTCCCTCAGCCTCCGGCATTGCGAACGGAGAGCCCTCATTCCTGTCCGGAAGGTTCGATCGGACGATCGTATCCTGGTAGGTGCTCTCGCCGCGCTCGGCCTCCTCGCGTTCGACAATCGCTCGATAATGAAGGCGGGTGCCGACCCCCTGTGGAGGAACCGGAGCATACCAGAAGCTGTTGCCGGCCTTGTTCTCGATCCAGTATGCCGGAAGGATACCAAGCGGACGATCGTCGGCCGAGACCTCAAGCCAGGCCCGTTGAGAGTCCTGGATCGGATGCGATCCGATGACGACCGTCGACCACATCCCGGCCCGGACCGGACCGCCGTTGCGGCCCTTCGCGGGCGTCTCGATCCAGGCTGCCAGCATCACGCGACGGTCCCGCTCGATTCCGGGGGAGTCGCGCAGGGACGCGACCGACACCCCGCCCAATCGCCCCGGAGACTCCAGTCACCCCGGGCCAGCCGTCCGATTCTGGTGTTTCCTGGATTCGGCGCCAAGGGGGGCGAGCGCCGGGGCGGCCTTCGAATCTCTGTTTTGGGATCGATCGGTCGGCTTTTTCAATTCGGAAAACGGGGAACGACCCGGTACAACCGAAACCAGGGATCGCGCTCGGCCCGGCCGTAGAGCGGATGAAAGCGGTCGGCATGCTCGTCGGCCCATCGCCGCTCGATCGGAAATCCCTCGGCATCGGCGACGTTGTGCGGACCCTCATCAGGATTCGCACGGGTCACGACCAGAAGCTGAATCCTTTCCGCATCGAGGTTGGCGAGCCAGGCGGTGTAGTCGGGATGGATGCGGTCCCATCCCGGGCGGGAATTCGGCCAGAGCCCGGCGCCCTGAACGCGGGCCTCTCGGTGGTAGTCGTGCAGGAGCCAGTCTCGATGCGAGTCCACGTTCACGTACCGGACCTCATTCCGCAAACGCTGACCCAGCAAATAATAGGGAATGTTCGTTCCGGCATAAGCCACCCGCACGCCCCGGGCCCCGCTGGCGTGGTCGAGGGCTTGCCAGCCTGCGTAAAAATCCCGGAACGGCGGATAGAATCGGAAACGCGGGTCGAGCGCCCGGCCACCGACCTCGGCCCAACCGATTCCCATCGCCAAAGCCGTGATCGCGAGGGCCGCCGCCAGCCGACCCCTCCTCGATCGATCGCCGATTTTCCGACCGGACCACGATCCTTGCCAGGCTCGAACCGCCAGAATCATGGTCACGATCAATGCCAGGATGAGAGAGCGAACCATCGGAACCGTGGCTGGATTTCCGGCGCCTCCTGCTGATTTCATCCCTGGGAACGGGACCAGCAGTGAACTGACGGCATTGGGGATAATGGGGTCGAGGTCCCAGGGGATCTCGGAGTCGCGATCGCCTATCGGCCAGCCCTGCGGGGTCGTTAGGTGGACGACCAGGAGGATTGTCGACAGGACTCGAAGCCATTGGCTCCGGTCGAGCATCGCCGCGAGTGGGACGACCGCCAACCCGATTCCGTGCAGCATGAACCGCTGCTGTGTCCGGTACGGGATCGCGAGCCAGTAGAGCAGGATATTGGCGACCGCTCCCATCGCGAGCAGGGTGATCCAGCCGCGGACCGACCGCGTCCGCGGATTCGCGACCGCCCAGCCACCGAGGATCGCCGCTAACCAGATCAGGGACATCCTCGGATCGAGGATCGCCAGCACCGTGTCCCCCAGTGCCGAGAGCCGACCTATGGGCAGATAGTACGCACTCCATCGCATCGCCTCGCGTCCATACCAGCCCGAAAAAATTGTCTGACCCATCACGCGAAGATCGAGCGGATAGAGTGGGTTGCCGGTCAGCCAAAGGTCGCGGAGAAACCAGTATCCACCAGTCGCCACCGGGAGGATCGCGACAATCGCCGCCCTCGCGACGCGGTCACGACGGCTCCCCTCTCCCGCGAGCAACCCCACAATGACAAGCAGCAGCATCGGCGGGACGAAGACTATCGCAGTGGGCTTCGTCCCAAGCGCGATCCCGGCGGCCAGGGCGCCCATCGCGAGGGCATCGGGGCCGCCGTTGGCGATCGCGTATCGGAGGAAGAAGTAAACGGCCAGCAGATAGCCCGCAATGAAGATTGTGTCGACGTTCGGCTCGAACGAGAACAGAAGCAAGGGCGTGGATGAGAGGAACCAGCAGGTCGCAACGATCGACGACGTACGCCCAGCACCCAGAAGTCGGGCGGTCGCGAAGGCAGTAGCGCCCGCGACGAGCAGGAACGGCGCCTGGCCGACCCTCGCAAGGGCATCGCCTCCCCAGACAGTCATGAGCCAGGTGAACCAGAGGTCTCCGTTGGCCGGGAAGTAGGTCGCGGCGTTCTCGCCAAACGGCGCCGCGACCAGGATCAGCCCCCCGGCCTTCCACCACCGGGCCGCGAAGTACAAATGATAGATCGGACCGTCACTGACCACCTTCACCGCCGAGAAGAGCGATGGAACCCCGAAAAGGAACGCGACCGAGAGGATCAGACCGATCGCAATCGTCGCTGACCAGCCAAACGGCTCATCGTTGACCGGGGCCGCCGGCGCATCCGTTGCCTCGCCGAGGAGCAGCCGCCCGGCCAACCCCGCGCTGAGGATCGCCAACGACCACGCCAGGATCGGCCACGAACCGATCCATTCGAGAGTCCCTAGGACCTCCATGCCGATCGTCTCGGCCGACCCGAAGACGACCGCCGCCGCCAACGTTCGTGGCAGTCCCCGCGGCTGGCGCAGCAGCGAGCCGGCAACGAGGTACGAGCCTGCCGCGAGCGTCGCGAGAGCGGTCAGGCCGATCAGGGAAGGGAGCATGCCGATTTCGGGAAACACCTTGGGTCCAGGGAAGCGGCTGCGTTGCGGCCAGACGACGTCGCTTTACGGCGGCGTTCGGCGTCGATTATCATCCAAAAGATGGATATGGTCGACCGTCCCCGCGCCGATGCGAGTGGTGGGCGGATCGTTCGGCGATACGATTGACCGGGAACACGAAGACCAGGGGCAACCTTCATGCTGGGTGCGAAGCTGGGAATTTCCGACTATCTCGACCGCGTTTGCCAGGACATCCGGAACATGGACCCGGGACAGATCGTCGCGGTCACCGATCTGATCGAACAAGCGTACGACGCCGGACGATTCGTCTTCATCATCGGCAACGGCGGCTCCGGAGCCAATGCCTCGCATCTCTGCGAGGACCTTGCCAAGTGTACCCTCTGCGACTTTGAATCGCAGAAGCGGCTGAAAGTCCTGAGCCTGACCGACAACGCCTCCGCCATTATGGCCTGGGGCAACGACGAGGGCTACGACCGGATCTTCCTCGAACAGTTGAAGAACCTGGCCTCTCCCGGCGACCTGCTGCTGGCGATCTCGGGCTCAGGAAACAGCCCGAACATCCTCAAGGCCGTCGACTGGGCGAACCTGAACGGCCTGACGACCGTCGGGATCACCGGTTTCTCCGGCGGGAAGCTCCGCTCCCTGGCGCATCACAACCTTCACGCGCCGGTGGACGACATGGGAATCACTGAGTCGCTGCATCAGGTAGTCTTCCACTGGATCATCGACGACCTTTATCGACGGTTCACCGCCAAGGCTCGGGCCCAGGCCGCCGAGGCGGCCCTCGCGTCGAGCTGATCGGATGGAGGGCGAAGAACCTACCTTCCTCGGGATCGAAATTGGCGGGACCAAGCTCCAGCTTGCCCTTGGACCGGGCGACGGTCGGATCGTCGCCCTCCGTCGGCTGACCGTCGAACCCGTCCATGGTGCTTCCGGCATCCGCGCGCAGATTGTCTCGGCGCTCCCAGCGCTCCTCGACGACGCACGGATCGACCGATCGGCGATTGTCGCGGCCGGTGTCGGCTTTGGCGGTCCCGTCGACGCTCTCGAAGGACGGATCGAACGCTCGTTCCAGATCCAGGGCTGGGAGGGATTCCCGCTCTCGGACTGGATCCGACGCGAACTGGGGGTCCGCGCGACCTCCGTCCACAACGATGCCGATGCCGCCGGTCTGGCCGAATCGCGATTCGGAGCCGGTCGGGGGCTTGATCCCCTGCTCTACATCACCGTTGGCAGTGGGATCGGCGGAGCCCTGATCCTCAACGACCGGATCTATCGGGGTGCCGGCCGAGGTGCTGTCGAGATCGGCCACATCCTTGTGCCCACCGGCGATCCAGGCAAGTGGGACGAACTGGAACGAATCGCCTCGGGCTGGGGAATCGCTCGCGCCGGCCAGGCCCTGTTCGATGCCGGAAGATTTCTCCCGGAGGGACACGACGGCACGCGGCCGATCAGCGGGTTGGATGTCGCTCAGGCCTCGCAAAAAGGGGTAGCGGAGGCCTTGGCGGTCCTCGTCCGAGCACAGGAAGCACTCGGTTTCGCGATCGCGCAGGCCGTGGCGCTGGTCGCCCCTCGCCGGATCGTCATCGGTGGCGGCGTCTCCATGATCGGTGCGTCCTGGTTCCGCGGCGTCCGCGAGGCCGTCGACCGACTCGCCTTATCGCCGTTCCTCGGCTCGTTCGAGATTGTCCCAGCCGCGCTCGGTGAGGAGGTCGTTATCCAGGGAGCGCTGGCTCTTGCTCGGGACTCCGTGTTGCCGTGAATCCTCTCGGTCGCTTCGGCGAATCCGTCGAGCCACGCGACTTGACTCGGTCGCGATCAAGCATAATAAGATGGAATGAGGCTTGCGGATGGTGGATGGCGAATCTTACCGATCCCGGGAAAGGTTGTACAATACTGATGTGAGGTCTGCGGGAGTGCGATCTCAGAAGTAAGACTGGGCCTAGATCCGCGTTACGAACTACATTGAAGTTAAGGAGATCGGTCGGGG
This sequence comes from Planctomycetales bacterium, assembly GCA_027449865.1. Lineage (GTDB taxonomy): Bacteria > Planctomycetota > Planctomycetia > Isosphaerales > Isosphaeraceae > JAKAUH01. Next base: position 3,003 of record DAIDKV010000057.1, on the reverse strand, counting down.
TGATCGGATCAATCGAGCGAGTTCGGCAGGCGGTGCGGGCCGAAAAAAATGCGAGGCTCCATCGGATCGGCGCTCGGTTTGCCATCTCCGTGAGAAGGACGGTTGGTGACGGGATTATCGGCTCAGGTTCTGAGCATATCGCCGGTTTCGGCGTCGAGTTCGTAGGCAGCGGGTCGACATGCGTTTCCGATGAACCAATCGTCCGGATGGTTCGTCTATACGGACAGGAGACGATCGATCATAATTCCGAGGCCCTGGTCAAGTCTGAGGATGCAGGAGGTTGGCAGAGAGCCCGACAGGGGGTCAACGAATCGTGAAGCTTGTGGGTCGATCGGACGAAACCAACATGGATGCGCTGGCTTGAGATTGAGAGAGCGTCCGCCTCTTTTTTTTCTTTTGGGAAGGGGCCCATCATGACCACCAAGGTCGCGGAAACCCAACTGTGGCAGCAGAACCTGGCTTCGCTGATCCGGTCGGGTCTTTTTACCAGGGCGACAACCGGCGAGTTGAACGGCCTGTTCACGGTCGTCGGGATCTACGCGGACGAGTCGACGTCGGCGCCGGTCGCGAAATACTCGGACCTTCGTCGGGCGATGGACGCCGTGAACCTGGTCAATCGGCTTGCGGTGGCCCAGGGTCCGGTCGAGTCGAACTGATCGGGACGGGGGCTCCGCTGGGCCCTCCGATGGTGGATACACGGTCATGGCCTCCCGCAGGATGCGTCTGGAGGCCATGATCGCTTTCGAAGTCGGCCCATCGATTGGGCCCGCTTGCCAGGAGGACGTTTCACCGATGCTCAGGGATGGGGCCGGTCGGATACTGGCGGTGGCGATCGTTGTCGCGACGACCGCCGTCCTCGGACGGACGACAACGGACGATCACCTCTCCGCGGGTGAGGCCATCCGACGCGCCGGAATTCGGCTCAGCATCCTTGAGTCGGAGCGGAACCTGACCGCGATGGCGATCCGAGAGGCCGACCTGCTGGCACGTCTGGATCCCGACGAGCGTGCGGCGTTGGGATCGGGATACCTGCCGTTCCGGGTCGACCGCCCGGTGATAGTGGACGTCGCCGCCCCCGAGGGATCGGCCCCGTTCTGGGTCGCCGATCGCGGCTTCCGCGAGACCAAGTTGAACCTGACCAACCGCGACGGCCGGTGGAAGGTCTTCCGCCGATCCTTCGACCCGGGACCGATCGGCCTCGGCGTCAACGGCCTCGACCGGACCCCGCCGGCGCATTACGTCGTCTTCGTTCGGGCGGCCGATGGTGGTCGGCCGGTCGTCTGGCTCGATGAGGGAGCCAAAACCTGGCGGATGGTTGTGGCCCAGGGTTCCGTCAGTGCTGCCCGGGATCTGGTTCGACCGTTCGAGGCAATTCCAAACGAGCTGGTTGGAGCGTGGATGCTCCAGCCCCGGCACGACGCCCGGCATTCGACCGCGCTCGTCACCGGCCGAGCCTGGAAGACACACAAGATCTCGACCCACAAGCCCGACCAGGTCGCGATCAGCTTCGGTGCGAAAACCGGTAAGGAACTGGTCTTCACCTGGCGCACGTCGCCCTCGGTCGCGGGTTCAGCTGTCCGAATCGGTCTGGTCGATGGAAACGGCGAGGTCCGCGAGGTCGCCGGAGATTCGGTTGTTGTCGAGACCCCGAGCGTCCTGAACGATCCGACGATCCGCCGGCATCGGGTCGCGGTGGACGGGCTCCGGCCGGGACAAGCCTACCGATACGCCCTTGGCGACGGCTCGGCGAGCGGATGGGGCCCCTGGCAGACGGTCCGGACCGCCCCCGATCGCGATCATCCGGTCCGTTTCCTCTACCTCGGCGATGCCCAGACCGGCTTCGAGCGGTGGGGCAAGCTGCTTGACTCGGCCAGGAAGCAGGAGCCGGAACTTGACTTCGTCGTGCTGGCCGGCGACATCGTCGACCGAGGGAACGAGCGGACGAACTGGGACCACTTCTTCCTCCGCGCCGCCGGACTGCTCGACCGGGTCGCGGTGATGCCGTGCGTCGGGAATCACGAGTACCTCGACGTCGGCCCCCGGCTGTACCGGGCGTCGTTCGAGTTACCGCGTAATGGCCCGCCCGGGATCGATCCCGAACTTTGCTACGCGTTCGAGGCAGGCGACGCGATCTTCACCGTGATGGACAGCAACCTCGCCGTCTGGGACGCCGACGCCGCGAGGCTCCAGGCGCGCTGGCTCGAGGAGACCCTCGCACGCTCGACGGCCCGATGGAAGATCGCCATCTTCCACCATCCGGTGTATCCCTCGCACCCCTGGCGCGACATGCCGGCGCTTCGGGAATACTGGGTCCCGGTCTTCGACCGGCACCACGTCGACCTCGTCCTGCAAGGTCACGACCACTCGTATCAGCGAACCTACCCGCTCCGAGGCCACCGGCCGGTGAGCGGACCCGATCGCGGGACGATCTACCTGATCGCCGTCTCGGGCGACAAGTACGTCGATCCGGCGCATCGGGAGGTGGCCGAGGTCGAATTCGGCCGGACGTCGACTTATCAAATGATCGAGATCGACCCGGCCGCGAATCGCCTCCGCTACCGGGCCCGCGACGAGGGCGGGAAGACCGTCGACGCCTTCGAGATCGAGAAGCCGCGGTCGCCCTTCATCGCCAGAAATCAGCGGCCCGCCGCAGGCCGGTCCGCTGGATCGCTTCGTTCAAGTAAGCCGCTGGCGCGGCAGATTTCACGTCGGTAGTCTGCCCCTTCCCCGACGACACCCGCTCTTCCGCCTCGCCTCGACTCCGTTGACACGCCACGAGACCACGGGCAGCATGGCGTGGATCGCTCCTCACGCCGGGCTCCCCGACGCTCTCCCTTCCATCCCCAAGGCCAACCCGGCCGGCACGCCTAAGGAGGCCCAAATAGCGTTTCCCACTTTAAGGATCGCGCGCACGCGCGAGAGACCGGTCAAACGAGGCGTCGGGCTTCTTGAACAGGGGATTGGAGGTCGGGCTACGCCGACTCCAATCCATGATCGTTAGGC